>CAZPXE010000147.1:0-7673 GCA_964590545.1 uncultured Rhodobacterales bacterium
GCCACAACCACCATCCGGTCCACATCCCCCGCCGCCCGCATCGCATGATGCAACATGGGCGCGCCCGCAATCTGGTGCAGAACCTTGGGCAGGTCCGACTTCATCCGGCTGCCTTGCCCGGCGGCAAGAAGAATAACAGCAATGGACATGGCGCAGCCTCCGTTTCGATATGCCCTGCCTTTTAGCAATCAGGATGTGAAGAAAAAGAGGTATAACAGAGTGCTGCGCGGACTGTTCCCATTTGGGCACCCGCTTGGGCCATTTTGCACCGTGCGGGAGGGGAGTATTTAAAGAGAGTCGAAATAGGAGCGATTTTAGCTGTTTAAGCGCCGCTTGGGCGAGATTCTGTTGCCAAAAATATGCATAACGACTCAACCTCTCCTTGCTAATTGACGCAAGGCCCCTAAACCGCCTATGCCCTGCCCGGTCATTATCTTTGAGGGAGCAACCCCGTGCCGCGTCAAAATTATCTTTTCACATCCGAATCCGTTTCTGAAGGACATCCCGATAAAGTCTGTGATCGGATCTCGGATGCTGTTCTGGATGCCTTCCTTGCCGAAGATCCAGAGGCGCGCGTTGCCTGTGAGACTTTTGCCACCACCAATCGTGTCGTTATCGGCGGCGAAGTGCGTGGACCACAAGCGGTCATGGATGCGGTCGAGAATATTGCCCGCGATTGCGTCAAGGATATCGGCTACGAGCAGGATGGCTTTCATTGGAAGACCTGCGAAGTCCAGAATTATCTACATGAGCAGTCGGCCCATATTGCGCAGGGTGTTGATGGCGGTGCTGACAAGGAAGAAGGCGCGGGCGATCAGGGGATCATGTTTGGCTATGCCACGGACGAGACCCCCGAGCTGATGCCTGCCCCGATCCAGTATTCCCACGGGATCCTCAGCCGTCTGGCCGAAGTGCGCAAGAACGGCACCGAGCCAGCGCTTGGCCCGGATGCAAAATCCCAGCTCTCGCTGCGCTATGAAAATGGCCTGCCTGTTGAGGCGACCTCGATCGTTCTGTCGACCCAGCATCTGGATGAGGCGCTCTCGAGCGACGATGTCCGCGCGATTGTAGAGCCTTATATTCGTGAGATCCTGCCAGCTGCCTGGATCACCGCAAATACCGAATGGCATGTGAACCCGACGGGTAAGTTTGTCATCGGCGGCCCTGATGGGGATGCGGGCCTGACCGGGCGCAAGATTATTGTCGACACGTATGGCGGGGCCTCCCCCCATGGTGGCGGTGCATTTTCCGGCAAGGATCCCACCAAGGTGGATCGCTCGGCCGCTTATGCTGCGCGCTATCTGGCGAAGAACGTTGTTGCGGCCGGCATGGCCAAGCGCTGCGTCATCCAGTTGTCCTATGCGATCGGCGTGGCCAAGCCCTTGTCGATCTATGCCGACACATATGGCACCGGCGAAGTCCACGAGAGCGATATCGAGCGCGCGGTCGACGCCTCCATGGATCTGACGCCGCAGGGCATCCGTGAGCATCTGGGCATGAACCGCCCCATCTATCAGCGCACGGCGGCTTATGGTCATTTCGGCCGGGCCCCTGATGCTGATGGCGGGTTCAGCTGGGAAAAAACCGATCTGGTCGAGGTCCTGAAAAAGGCCGTCTGACCCAGGTTTTTCCATACCAGAAAATGAGCGCGTCCCTTGGGGGCGCGTTTTTTTGTCGGCCAAATGTTATGTTCGATCCTCAGAGGCTGCATTATATATAGTGGCGCCAGACCTCTATCACACGGCTTGAAAGCGGGCGCCTCTGGCGGATCTTCGGCACGACAAAGCCTTTCGAAAGCGTCTAAATATCCGTGATAATTTGGTCGAAATACGTCGAAAATAAACCAATTCATACTTCCCCCCGTTGAAAGCAGGGCAGGACTGTGGCACCGTTTTCAAAGTGTTAAGGGGGGTGTGTAACGGAAAGCGGGATGTTCGGGGGGTACTGTTGCCTTGTTCCACTTTCAAAAACGCGCTCACAAACTGAGTATCTAAAGCCCCAAGAAGCGTTGAGGCAGTGTTTGTTATGGAGTGTGTCGTGTTCCACTATTCTGATTCATCTGACGAAAACAGGTCTCCTGATTTTCGACTTCCGGACGTCCAGCCTATGGTGAGCGATGGCCTGTATGGCCGCTACTTCAAACGCCTCTTTGATATTCTTTTCGTCCTTGCGACGGCCCCTGTGGTTCTACCCCTGCTCGCACTCTTTGCCTTTCTAATCCGCCGCGATGGCGGCCCCGCTTTCTACGGACAAGCCCGTATTGGAAAAGACGGCCGTTCCTTCACATGCTGGAAACTGCGGTCGATGGTTATCGACGCAGATACAAAACTAACCGAATATCTTGCTGAAAATCCCGCCGCCAATGCGGAATGGGTGGTTTCCCAGAAACTTAAACATGATCCACGCATCACCAAAATTGGTCGTCTGATCAGAAAAACTTCGATCGATGAGCTGCCGCAGTTCTGGTGCATTCTATTGGGTGATATGAGCCTGATCGGCCCCCGCCCATTCCTGCCAGAGCAGGAAAAACTCTACAATGGCAGTGCTTATTACGAATTGCGCCCTGGACTGACCGGTTTCTGGCAAGTCGGAGATCGCAATGAAAGCTCCTTTGCCGCGCGCGCTGTTTTTGACAACCGCTATGCGTCCGAACTTTCGGTCAAAACGGATCTCTCAATCCTTCTCCGAACAGTTGGTGTCGTTATAAGAGGCACTGGCGTCTAAACGCCGCTTTCGTCATTACCTCCACCCGTGTTCTGGGTGGAGGGATCCGCTTTCCGGAGTATTTTAGGAGAGTCGAAAGCGCATTTGGCGCCATCCCAGCATTTCGACTCTCTTAAAATACTCAAAGGCCGCGGCGTCGGGATAAGAAAACAACACTGCCGCCTTTTCACCCATTTTCAGTGGCAATTTCGCCCCAGCTTGGCTTTATGAGGCAAGCCCAACGGGCTTTAGGAGATAGAGCGTCATGGACGGTTCGACAATGACCACCGACAACGACTACTACACCCACGAGCGGCAGGATGTGCTCGATTATGTCACCTCTTCAAACGGCAGCGTTCTGGATGTGGGCGGCGGTGTGGGCCGTAATGCGGCTTTTCTGAAGGAAGATGGCAAGGCGGATCGCGCGGTTGTTGTCGATCTGGTGGGAGACAATGCTCTGCCTGAAATCGACGCGGCCTTTGGCGGCAGTCTTGAAGATCCAGCGCTACTGGACGAGGTTGCGGCTGCAGAGGGTCCGTTTCAGACCGTGCTCTGCCTTGATGTTCTCGAACATCTTTCGGACCCATGGTCGGTGATCAAACGGCTTGACGGCATGCTGGCTCCAGGCGGTGAAATTATCGCCTCGATCCCGAATGTCCGTAACTACCAGTTGGTCTGGCCCTTGGTCATGAAGGGCACGTTTGAGCTGGCCGATGCCGGGATCATGGACCGCACCCATTTGCGCTGGTTCGTGAAAGAGACCGCAGTGGATCTCATGACCCATACGGGTCTGAAGCTTGAAGCGGTCCACGGTCATTTCGGCGGCCCCAAGAAGTTGATGTTCAACAAACTGACGCTGGGTCTGTTCCGGGGTTTCCTTGAGATCCAGTATTATATCCGCGTGCGCAAAGCCGGATAAGCAAGGGGGCTGCCTGCCCCCTTTTCAGATTTCCCGCCCGGCCAATTGCTGCAGCATCCATAGCGCGCGCTGGCACCGGATCCGAAACAGCACAACAATCGCCCGCCAGCGCTCCCCCGCCCCCATAAGCCCCGGATGCCGCAGGATTTTTGGCACATGCGGGAAGGGCGACAACGGCATGGCCAGCGCTTTCACAAACCACGGGCCCATCCGGCCTTCTTGTTGATGGAGCAGGAAGCTCTCCTGCATCATCCGCCGCCATTTCCCGCGCAGCGCGGCCCAGTTTTGCCGGGTTGGATGGGAGACGACCATGTCATGCTCATAGACCAGCGCATAGCCTTTGGAGACCGCCCGGCGCGACCATTCGAGATCTTCGGAAACACCCGGGAAAAGCGGGCCTGTGCCCTCGAACACCTCCCGCGTGGTCAAAAGATTGCCCGTCCCGGTAAAGCCTTTGTCCTGAATATAGGACCGGAAATCGAAGGCAAACACCGTCTCGAACGCTTCGGCCCCCGATCGGGGCGCAGGCGTTTCGTCAAACACCGTCACCTGCCCGCCATGGACCGTATCGGGTTTCAGCACCTGCCGCGCGGTCGCAATCCAATCGTCTGCGGGTACGCAATCGGCATCAATGAACATCAGGATTGGCGCAGTTGTCTCCGCAACGCCCCGGTTGCGCGCAGGCCCCGCCCCTTTTTCGGGCTCCACGATAAAGCGGACCTCGCCATAGTCACCCTTGACCGGCTCGAGATCACAGGGCGAGTTGTTGTCTACCACCACCACATCACACCCCGTCAGGTCATTCCGACGGAGCCCATCAAGGCAGCGGCGCAGCCGCGCCGGATCGTTATAATGAGGAATGATGACCGCAATGGCATCAGTTTCTGGCGTCACACCTGACATTCCGGCTCCCGGTTGGCTGGTTTCTGCCTCCATACGTCCAAGAAGTGAAAGATCAATTTCCCCCCCTTTGCCAAGGGTGTTTTCTTTGTTTTATATCGCAAGGTTGGATAGCGTAGCGCGTAAGACACGGCCCGTAATGCGTTGGTAATGTCCTCGTAATCTCATCAGGATATCGGCATGACCTAAAGAAGGGTGACCTATCCACAACGTTACCGGGACAGCTTAAATTCTGGATCGGTGGTGATTGTCGCCTCTTATAACTGGCGATAGACTATTTTCCTCTACGTGATGAACCGAAAGGCTTTTCGATGATCCCTGCTGCCTCTTCCTTGCGCATCGGCGCGCTTGTCCTTGGCCTTGGGGTCCTTTCGGCCTGTGATACGGCAGAGGACCGGGTGAATGCGTTCTATAATAGGGGCCTCGAACTTGTCGCTGCCGGAGAGATAGACAAAGCCATCCTCGAATTCCGCAATGCGTTGCAGTTGGATCAGGATTCTGTCGAGTCCCGGCTCGAATTTGCCAAAGCCCTGCTGGTGAAGCAGGATTTTCAGGGCGCCATCGGGAATTTCCTGCGGGTGATCGAGCTTGAGCCGGAAAATGTCGAGGCGCGCACCAATGTCGGGCAGATCCTGCTTGGCGCTGGGCAGGTCGATCAGGCCATGGTTCATGTCAATGCGGCCTATGATCTGGCGCCTGCTGATCTGACCGTGAAGGGGCTGAAAGCCACCGGTGAATACCGTCTTGGCAACACCGATAACGCGGTCACGCTGGCCAATGAGATCCTTGCAACGAACCCACAGGATATCCCGGCGGCCATGGTGCTGGTTGGAATAAAGGTGGATGCCGAAGAATTCCCCGACGCGCTGGGGATCCTTGATAAGGGGATTGCTAACAATCCTACGGAAATTTCGCTGCAACTGACGCGGCTCTCGATCCTGGAACGCCAGCGGGATATGGCCGGGGTCGGCGTTCAGCTCAAACAGATGGTACGGGTCTTTCCGGAGAACAAATCCATCGCTAATGCGCTGGTTCGCTGGCATGTGACCAACGATGATATTGATGCGGCCGAAGTGCAGTTGCGGGATATCTCTAGCCGCTTCGTGACAGATCGGGACGCGGCCATCGATCTTTTCAAATTCCTGCGCCAGTATCGAACTGAAGAGTTGGCGCGCAATGAATTGATCAATCTCACGACCCAGCGCGCCGACGACAAGGCGTTCTTTTTGCGGGTGCTGGCGGGATATGACTTCCAACAGGGCGATGCCGAGGGCGCGATCAACCGCTTGAAAGAGCTGCTGGCCACCGGGCTGACCGGGCCGGAACTGAACGACACCAAAATGACGCTGGCCGATATTCAGCGCCGCACCGGGGCGACCACGGAAGCGGCGCTTTTGTTCAACGAGGTGCTCGAAGAAGACCCCGAGAATGTCGAGGGCCTGCGCCTGCGCGCCCTGAATGCGCTGGACGAGGATCGGCCCGAGGATGCGATCGCCGATCTGCGCTCTGCCCTCAATCAGGCGCCTGAAAATGCCCAGCTGATGACGATTTTGGCCACGGCCCATGAGCGCAACGGCTCACCGGGGCTGGCGCTGGAGCGGTTGGCACTGGCCACGCGGGTTTCAGGATATGGGGTGCCGGAAATCGTGCGCTACGCCAATTTCCTGACCAAAGAAGGCCAACCCGAAAATGCCGCGACGGTGCTGCGCGATGGCTTGAACCGCCGGCCCGACACGCCTGAGCTGATGGCCGCGCTGGCCCGGCTGGAGTTGAGCCAGCAGAACTGGCGCGCGGCGGAACAGATTGCCGCCCGGCTTGATGCAATTGGCTCTGAGCAGGCCAAGCGGACCGCGAGTGGCATCCGCATCGCCGCCGCGTCTGGTCAGCAGAATTTTGACCAGTCCATCGGTCTTTTGCGGGATATGTGGGCTGAGGGTGGGCAGACCACCTCTGCCATGGAAAACCTTGTGCGCACCTATGTGCAGACCGGGGAGGCAAACAAGGCGGTCACGTTCCTGACGGATATTCTGACCGAGGACACCAAGAACATGCGCGCCTCGCTGCTGCTTGGCGCCGTCCGGGCCATTCAGGGCGAGACGGATATGGCCGAAGAGATGTACCGCAAGGTGATCGCGGACCATCCAACGGCCGAGAATGGCTATACCGCACTATCTGCGCTGATGCAGCGGCTTGGGCGTATTGAAGAGGCCGATTCCGTCATGCAGGCCGGGTTGGAAAATGCACCGGGTTCTGCGCGGCTTCTGCTCAGCCAAGCTGCCCGCTACGAGCTCTCAGGTGATTTCGAAGGCGCGATTGGCATCTACGAAAATCTCTATGAGCAAAATTCCAGCGCGGAACTTCTGGCCAATAACCTCGCCTCGCTCCTCTCGGAGCATCGCTCTGACAGTGAAAGCCTGGAGCGTGCCTTTGCGATTGCAAAACGGTTGCGCTCTTCAGAGGTTCCCGCGTTTCAGGACACCTATGGCTGGATCCTTCATGGCCGCGGCGAATATGAGCGCGCCTTGGTTGCGCTGCGCAAGGCGGTCGAGGGGCTGCCGAATAATGCGCTGGTCAACTACCATATCGGCATGACTTATACGGAGCTGGGACAGGTGGAATTGGCGCGGCAGTATCTGACCACAGCGGTCGAACTTGGCACCGCAACAGACTTCCCCCAGATCGAGATCGCTAAGGATGTGCTGAAGGATATCGGTGCAGAATAAACCCTGCCCGTCCCCCTCGCGCGCAGCCTTGCGCGCGGGATACCATCGCCCTTTCAATGACGAATGACCGCGACGCAGGCTCTTTTGGCTTTCAAGGATTACGGCTCAGACATGGGAGCCAAACTGGGCACGGCGCGGTTCAGTGAGCAGCGCGCCAAAGCTACAGCGCATAGATTTCTTTAAGGGTGAAAACTACGAGGTTCTTTGCAATCTTATTGGACACTGTTCGCGTGCCTCGCATAGCCATCATCCAGCGAATGGCCCATTCAAAACAAAGATTTTTCACGCACCGCCTCGCGCGGCGCATCGTCTGGACAATCAATAGATATCATAAAAGCCGCTCCCAACCAACGCGAGTGACCAACGGCAGCAACGTCCCAACTGCCGCCCCTTGACCGCCCCAGTTGAACGACTGCCCCCACTGCAGA
>CAZPXE010000148.1:0-7661 GCA_964590545.1 uncultured Rhodobacterales bacterium
GCGAGGTCGTGGCGGACCAATTCGTTGGCCTGCGCTTCGTCCTGCATGGTGTGGATTGCGATATCGCTATCGGCCTCAATCGGCCATTGCAGGTCCCAATGCGCACCGTTCACAGTGGCGGAAATTGCCTTTTTCGACAGAGACTTGGAAATATCCGCCGCCACGGCAGCCGGGGTCACACCAGCTTCATACTGGCGCACGGTTTGGTCAGGGAGAGTGAGGGAAATCTGGGCCATGCGGGCCTCCTCGTCGGTTTGGCGCCTACACGAGCGCCCGGTTGCGGGTTTTATGTGCGACGCGTCTTACGCCTATGGCGGCATAGGTCAACCACCCTTTTGCCAAGCGATTCCTAAGATTTCGACACTGTGGCTGCGATGCCCGCTTGATGCATACAAAAGTATTCATCAACATCATGAAAAATCAGCATGTTAAGCGGTGTCGCTGGGGGTTCCCTCAGTGTCGCAAATGGCCTATCCCTTTAGTTAAGTTCACTATCGGAAACATGATGAGCAGATCGCGAACACGCGACGAGGAGCTGAAATTGCCCAAGCCAAACACGAATTTCGAACTGAGCGTTGAGGATCTGGACCTGATCGAAGACGCGTTGCGCTCCAGCAAGGCTTCGCTGGTGGACAAGGTTGCGAACACGCATCGAGCGGACGCTGAAGCAACAGAGATCGTGCGCGGTATCCACGATCTTCTGGGGCGTTTGCATAACCAAAAAGAATTCTACCGCCCGCGTCAGGGCGTATATGTGGGCGGCTAAAGCTCGAACGCTTTGGCAGTCTTCGCATAACGCATGAAACAACGCCCCGCAGCTCGGCCTCGGGGCGTTTTTCGTTGCTTACGCTTCATATGACCGGGTTCCGGATTCAGCAGGTAAACTGACCGGGACGCGGGCACGTCAGGCGCCCATTTCGGCTCAAACGTGCTGTCGATCCGGCCTTTCGGCTGTTTATAGGGTTTGCGCATCACCAGCATCGGGCTGCCATAAGGTATGTGATAGGTACACGTGTCCCCCTCAAGCGTGATGTTACTTGCCAGAAAGTGGTAATCGGCGATCTGCACAGGGTTCGTTAGCGCGGCCCACAGCGCGTCATATCGAGCTGGCCATGAAACTCTTGCAATGTCTGCCCGTCCTTTTGCTTTAGGCTATCGAGCAGCGTCAGGCGGGCCGGATCGGCGCGGGCTTTCAAGATCGTGCCC
This sequence comes from uncultured Rhodobacterales bacterium, assembly GCA_964590545.1. Classification (GTDB taxonomy): domain Bacteria; phylum Pseudomonadota; class Alphaproteobacteria; order Rhodobacterales; family Rhodobacteraceae; genus Aliishimia. The sequence continues at coordinate 1,207 of CAZPXE010000148.1, forward strand.
GTGGGTTCAAATTGGGTAACTTGTTAGTCGCGTGACAAGACGGTCACATAGAATTTCCGCATAGCCATCAGGCAAATCCTTGTGCAGAATGGCAAAAAACGGGAGAGGCGCAGATGCCGGATAGTCTTGAAACCGCACAGGGACGGCGAATCGCGTACCATCTAAGCGAAGGGAACGGCCCTTGTGTCGTGTTTCTCGGCGGGCTGAAATCCGACATGGAGGGCACTAAGGCGGTGCATCTGGAGGCGTGGTGCCGTGCGCGGGGGCAGGCGTTTTTGCGGTTCGATTATTCTGGCCACGGGATCAGCTCTGGCACGTTTGAAGAAGGCTGTATCGGCGATTGGCACGAAGACACGCTGGCCGCGATTGATGCGTTGACCGAAGGGCTGATTGTCGCCGTCGGGTCCTCGATGGGCGGATGGCAATCCTTGCTGCTCGCCCGCGCGCGGCCCGCGCGCATTGCCGGTCTCGTCACCATCGCTGCTGCGCCGGATTTCACCGAGGACGGCTATTGGGCCAATTTCACCGACGCGCAAAAGGCCGAGCTTGAGACGCGCGGCTATGTCGAACTGCCCAGTGACTATATGGAGCCTTACCATGTCTCAAAACGCATGATCGAAGATGGCCGGGCCCGGCTGGTGCTGCGCGATCCGCTGCCGCTGCCCTTCCCGGTGCGCTGCCTGCAGGGCACGGCAGACACGGCAGTAAGTACCGAGACCGCGACCCGCTTGCTGGACCACGCCGACAGTCCCGATATGCGCCTGACGCTGGTAAAAGATGCAGATCACCGTTTCTCGGACGGACCGTGTTTGGCGCTGATTGAAGAGGCGGTTCTGCAAGTGATGGGGCTGGGGGCGTGCTGATCCGTGTCGCCAAAGGCTTGGCAGTGCTCGCCGCGTTGGTCGGCCTGCTTTGGGTTGCCGGGCCGTATGAGCCTGCACCCCTGACGCCAAACTTGGACACCAGCCAAATCGGCCCGAACGTGGATGGCTATCTGGCGGCGCGGGAAGGGGCGTTTAACGATATCACCCCCGGCGTTGAAAAGCGCGTTATCTGGGCGCATGCGCCCGGCGCGCGCAGCGATTGGGCGGTGCTTTATGTGCATGGGTTCTCGGCCACCTCCGAAGAAATCCGCCCGGTGCCGGACAAGGTGGCCGAGGGACTGAACGCCAATCTCGTCTTCACCCGCCTGCGCGGCCACGGGCGCGGGGGCGCAGCAATGGGCGAGGCGACGGTGCAGGATTGGATCAACGATCTGGCCGAAGCGCTGACCATCGCGCGCCGGGTGGGCGACAAGGTGCTGGTGATCTCGACCTCCACCGGCGGCACACTCGTCGCCGCAGCGGCGCAGGATGCTGGGATGATGGAGGGGGTGATCGGCAGCGCGTTTGTCTCGCCCAACTTCGCGGTGAACAACTCCGCCGCGCCCTTGCTCACATGGCCTGCTGCCGAATTCTGGCTGCCCCTGATCGCCGGGGCTGATCGTAGTTTCGAGCCGCTTAATGACGGGCAGGCCAAATACTGGACCACCGCCTATCCCAGCGCCGCCGTTTTCCCGATGGCCGCCTTGGTGAAAGCCGTCGCTGGGCTGGACCATCGCCGCGCGCAGGTTCCAGCGCTGTTCATTTTCTCGGATGATGACAAGGTGGTCGTTGGGGCCAAAACCCGCGAAGTCGCGGCTGCATGGGGCGGGCCGGTGGACTTCTATCACCCCGCGCTGAGCGAGGCGGACGACCCGTTTGCCCATGTGATCGCGGGGGCTATCCTTTCGCCTGAGCAGACCGAACCGGTTGCGTTTGAGATTTTAAATTGGGCAAAAGGATTGGATTGATGGATCAACGTGTCAGCCTCATCACCGTCGGCGCGCAGAATATCGAGGCGATGGCGGCGTTCTACTCCGCACTGGGATGGGAGCGCGTGGATAGCCCCGACGGCGTCGTCGCTTTTGACCTTATCGGGCAAACGCTGGGCCTTTATCCCCTTGATAAACTGGCCGAAGATATTGGCGTGGCCCCCGAAACGCTTGGGCGCGGAGCCATGACACTGGGCTACAACACCCGCGAAAAGGAAGACGTCGCACCGCTCCTCGCCAAGGTCGAAGCTGCGGGCGGCAAGGTGTTGAAGCCTGCAACGGACGTGTTCTGGGGGGGGCATCACGGGTACTTCGCCGACCCAGAGGGGCACATCTGGGAAGTCGCGTGGAACCCATACTCGCCTTTGTCCGAAAAGGGGGAGTTTCGCTGGAACGGCTATGCGTAGCCCGCAAAGCATGTGGAGCCTTGAGACTCTGGGCCGCGTGCGGCTGTCGAAATACTTCTACATGCGCGAGTTCCTCTATTCCGAGATCGCCAATTTTCACCAGTTGCAGAACATCCCCGAAGACCCTGATCTAGCCATCGAAAACGGGCGGCAGTTCTGTGCCCATATCCTTGACCCGCTAGAGGAGACTTTTGGCCGGGTCGCGGTCCGGTCGGGCTATCGGTCCCCCTCGCTCAACAAATTTGGCAATGAAAACAAGCTGAACTGCGCCCGCAATGACTATCCGCAGGAATGCCATATCTGGGATCGCGGCAGCGGGGCGGAGGCGATTGCGGGGGCGTCGATTGTCATCCCGTGGTTCGCCGATCAGTACGATCAGGGGCGCGATTGGCGCGACTTGGCGTGGTGGATCCACGACCATATTCCCTATTCCGAGATGTGGTTCTTCCCCAAACTCTGCGCCTTCAACATCTCGTGGCGACCAACCCCGTGGCGGCAGATTTCCAGCTACATCGCTCCGCGCGGTACGCTCCTGAAACGCGGGGCGGAGCCCAAGGTGCCATGCGTGGAAAGACGCCGACTTTACAGCGATTTTCCAAATTTTATACACAGCCCCGGCCCTTTGCATACGGTTTAGACCCGTCTAGGCAGAAAGTTATCCACAACATGTTGCTCTGCTGTTGACCTACACCACTACATCGGGAACCTTCTGCGACATGTAGGCGAGCGGAGGGGTGATTCATGCGGAAACTACTTGGGGCAGCGGCGATTGCAGCATCAGCAATGGCGGCATCTGTGCAGGCTCAATCGGCGGGGTGTGGTGGGTACTACGTCGTCAAAGGCGGCGACACTTTGAGCGGGATCGCCAACCGCCTTTACGACAATGCCGGCGCATGGTCGGCAATTCACACCGGGAACCTGCCCAACATCGGCAAAAACCCCAATTCGATCCGCGTCGGCCAATGGTTGTACTTGACCTGCATCAAAGGACTGCCCACCGGGCTTCCTGCAACGATTGTCAAAGAGGGTATCGGCAGCACCTTGGCCGCCGCCCGTACGCCGAACGCCACAAGCCTGACCGCGGTCCAAACGGCCAGCGTGAGCGCTCCAACGCCGCAGCCACCGAAACCCGCGACGGAGCCGGAGACTGTTGTTGCGCGTGCCTCAACCGATTTGCTCAGCACTGCGCCTGCGCAGGTGTTGCCCAAAATCAAGCTCGTGACGGCAGACGCGTTCAAACCCTTTACGGATCGCTCGTTGGAAAATGGCGGGTTGATGACAGAGGTTGTGACGGCCGCGATGAATGCCGCCGTCGGCGCGGACGCGCACGACACGTTCTGGATCAACGATTGGGGCTCGCATTTGAACCAAATGCTGCCTGCCGGGTTGATGGAGATGGCCTATCCTTGGGTGAAACCAAATTGCGAGGCGACGCCGAACATCACCCGCTGTGCGGATTTCGTTTATTCGAAGCCAATGTTTGAATATCTGATCCTGCTTTTCGTCAGTCAGGACAAACCGATCCCGTTCGCCACTGACGATGACATCGTCGGGCGTACATTGTGCCGCCCGGCTGATTATACAATGACGATGTTGGACGAAAACGGCCGCAACTGGTTGCAGGACGATAAAATCACGCTGGTCACCCCGGTCGATCCCGGCGAGTGCTTTGAACTGTTGGTGTCTGGCGAAGTTGATGGCGTGGTGCTGAATGAATTCACCGGTCGCGAGAAAATCGCCAAGCTCGGTCTTCAGAACCAGGTCGAGGCTGTCGCGTCGCGTCCCGTCTCGATTGCAGGGCTGCACGTGCTGATCCACAAATCCAACCCGAACGCTGAATTGCTGCGAGCCACGATCAATGAGGGCCTGTCCGCAATCCAGCAGGATGGCCGTTATCAGGAAATCGTTGCCCGTCACATGAGCACACTTTGGGCCAAATTCTGAGGAGAGAGCTATGACCTTTCAGAGCGTTCGCCACCTGTCGCAGACCTTATGCGCCGTATCTGTGTTCAGTGCAGCAGCGCTGGGCGGCAGCGCTGCGCTGGCCTGCACTCCTGACTATCAGGTGAAAGCTGGCGACACGCTCTTTACAATTGCTCAGGCGAATTTGGGCGATATGACGCGTTGGTCCCAGATTTTCTACGCTAATCCGGGCCTTGAAAGCGGTGCGATCACCGATCTGACCGTCGGCACGCAACTTAGTATTCCGTGCGCGCCGGGCACCGTGACTGCGCCGGACCCGACCCCACTGCAACAGGCTGATGCCGAGTTGAAGCTGGTGACAGGGTCCAACTTCGCGCCGTTCACCCATCTTGATTGGCCGGGGCAAGGGCTGGCGACGGAACTCGTCAATGCCGCGCTCGAGAACATGCCCTCTCCGGTCACCTATTCGATCAAATGGGAAAACGACTGGTCGCAGCACCTGCAACCGATGCTCACCAGCACCGAACAGGATATGGGTTTTCCTTGGTACCGTCCTGATTGTTCGGTGACGCCCGAGGCGACGCTTTGTTCGAATTTTCATTTCTCGGACCCGCTGGTTGATGTTGTGATCTTGTTGTTCGTGCGTACCGACAGCAACATGCGCTTTGAGCAAGACAGCGACTTGTTCGGCAAAACGCTGTGCCGCCCGGCGGGCCGTTTTACGCATGATCTGGACCGAGCCGATCGTCAGTGGTTGACCCGTGGACAAGTGACGCTGGTGCAACCGGAAAACACAGACGAGTGCTTTGACATGCTCAACACCGGTGAAGTTGACGCGGTCGCGATTAACGAATTTGAGGGCGTGAAAAAGATGTTCCTGCTCGACATCGCAGATCAGGTTGCGCCTCTGAGCCGTCCGCTTTCGGTTGAGGGGTTGCATGTGGTGATCTCCAAGCTGCATTGGCGCGGTACGACACACCTGTTCCGCTTCAACGCCGGGCTCGCCAAGCTGAAAGAGACAGACAAGTATAACGAGATCGTGCAGCGGCACCTCGCATCCTTCTGGGACCAGATCAGAAGCTGAACAGCCGCAGAAAATGGGCTTGCGCCTGACGCGCAGAGGGGCCACATCGGGGGCATAACTTAAGGTCAGGATCGCATCTGGGGGGCGACAGATAACCATGTCAGAACCGTTGGTTTTCCTTCCCGGTATGATGTGCGATGCGCGGTTGTTTGGACCGCAAATCGCTGAGCTCTCGTCTGAATATGCGGTCATGGTCGCCCCTGTCACGCAAGGTGAGCGGATTGAAGAGATCGCGTCAGGTCTGCTTGACCAACTCCCGGTCCGTTTCGCGCTTGCGGGGCTGTCCATGGGGGGGATCGTGGCGATGGAAATCCTGCGTCGCGCGCCCGACCGGGTTAGTCGTTTGGCGCTGATGTCCACCAACCCACTGGCCGAAACGCCGCAACTCGCCGCTCTGCGCGAGCCGCAGATTGTAAAGGTGCGCACCGGGCAATTGCTGGAGGTGATGCGGGACGAGATGAAGCCGAATTACCTTGCCCCCGGTCCCTATCGCGGCGAAATTCTCGATCTGGTGATGGATATGGCCGATGCGCTGGGGCCAGAGGTTTTCGTGCGCCAATCGCGCGCGCTGCAACGGCGCAAGGATCAGCAGGCGACGCTGCGCAAGATCAAAATGCCGACGCTTATTCTGTGCGGAGAACACGACCAGCTTTGCCCGGTGAAGCGGCATACGTTTATGGCTGAACTGATCCAAAACGCGGATTTGCAAGTGCTGGAAGGCTCCGGCCACCTGCCGACGCTGGAGCAACCGGCACAGACGACAGCGGCTTTGCGCAAATGGATGAAAGCGCCGCTCGTTCTTAGCTAAGTTGCTTCGATGCGCCTGCGGCGTGGCTACTCTGCTTGTGCGAGGCTTTTTCGCGAAGCAAAGGTGGCCCCTTTTCGAGCGGAAGTAACGCTGCACAGGCAGATTTTGGCGAAATCGCTGCGCGACGCGGGGGACCGGGCCACGCCTTGAACCAAGGGCGGCACGGCCCTTGCTGCCCCGCGCTGCGTTGATCAACCCTTCCGATCAATCAGATCGCTACGGGCAGATCTCCTGCCGAGGAGCAAAATCCGACACGCGGTCACGGCGCAGGCGTGCTTTCAGCATGACGCCAAGCCTAAATGCAGCACGCCGCCTAGTTCGCCGCTGCGTTCTTGTTCGCTGCTTTGCGCGCGGCGCGTTTTGGCTTCGTCTTCGCTGGCG
>CAZPXE010000149.1:0-7660 GCA_964590545.1 uncultured Rhodobacterales bacterium
TCTTTTGGCAACGAGATGATGACGCATGTGCCCGGCGCGTCTCCCAAGGCCTGCGCGCGGGGCAGGGGGCTTTCGATGGAGATGCTGCCGCCATGATCTTCGATGACCCAACGGGCAAGGGCAAGGCCCACGCCGAAGCCTTGTGCATTGCCCGCGCCGCCTTGGCGGAAGCGTTCAAAGACGCGGGCTTGATCAGGGGCAGGGATGCCGGGGCCGTTGTCGATCACGCGGATCAAGGCGCGCGCGCCCTTGGCCTCGGCTTCAATCCGCAGCGCGCCGCCACTGCGCGCATGGCGCAGGGCGTTACGAGCCAGGCTGACCACAACTTGGCGCAACCAGTTGGCATCGCAGATCACGGGCAGGTTCTCGGGTGCGGCGAGCTGTAAGGACAAGCCCGCATTATCCGCCTCGGCCTGAATTTCCTCTTCGACCATATGCAAAATCGCGCTGAGGTCGGCGGGCTGCATATCGAGCGAGAGTTGCCCGCTATCGGAGCGCGCCACCCGCAGCAGATCGTCAATCCGGCGGTTGAGCCGCGCGGCGCGGGCCTCGATCGTGGTGAAGGCGGCACTGCCGGTTTCTTTCACGCCAATCTGTGCCTCCATCAGGATCACCGTGAGCGGAGTGCGCAATTCATGGCTGATATCGGCAAAGAAATGGCGACGGTTCTCGTCAATCTCGGCAAGCGTGTCGTTCGCGGCGCGCAATTCTTCGGTGCGTTCTGCGATGGTGTCCGTCAGGCGGGCGGCTTCGGCTTCCACCTGCCGTTCACGGGTCAGCAGCGCTTCGGTCATGCGGTTGGTTTCTTCGAAAAGCTGCCCGATCTCATCGCGGCCAGAGCGGGGCAGGGCGACGGAGAAATCCGCTGCCGCCACCTGCCGCGCGGCGTGCCGCAACAGGTCCAGCCGCCGGAATTGCGGGCGCACCAGCGCGAGATAGAACAGCGCGACGGCGGCCAGCGTCGCCAACACGATCCCCAACGCTGCGCGGGTCAGGGTCTGGCGCAGGGTTTCGATGCCGTTCAGGGTTTGCGCGCGGAACAGCGCTTCGGTGTTCACCGCCTGGCTCAGCAGCGGATCAAAGCTGGCGGAAAATGTATCGACATAGGCGCGTAGCTGGGCCGGATCGCTGACGCCGCCTTCCAGCCCGCGCCGGGCAGAGGCCAGCAGCGCCTCCATCCGCGCCAGCCCCAGCGATTGTGTGGCATAGCGTGACTGCACATCCAGTCCCATCACCTCGGCCCCGGCGACAGCCTCGGCCACATCGGCTCGCAGCCGCTCGAACGAGTTCTCCATCTGACGGATCACGGGCTCAAGGCGCGCGGTGCGGTCGGACTCGGCCAGCCCGGTTTGAATGGATTCCGTCGCGATCACCAGAAAGGTTGCCGTTTGCTGGGACAAGGCGGCATAGCGCGCCATGCGTTCTTCCGCCGCCAAAGCCGCATTAAGCCGTTCCGTCACCGCCTGAAGCCCCAGCCACAGGATCAGCGCTGTCGCCAGCGTCCCGATCCCCAGCAGCGCAGCACCGATGCCAAGGCGCAGTTTTAGCGAAATGCCTAGCTTTTGGACCATTTGGGAGACGCGCCCGATTTGCGGGCATCTGTAAAGAAGAATGGAAATATAGTGCGCAGGATTAACTTACTTTTCTGAATTGTATGAGACAACAAAGTCAGACGTGCGCGACGGCCCGAACTTTTTTCTAGGATACGAAATGATTGAGCTTTTGTTTGTCGCATGCCTTGCGACCTCACCGGATAGCTGCCGCGAGCGCAGCCTTGTTTTCACCGATATCACCCCGCAGATATGCATGATGGGCGCACAGCCAGAGCTGGCGAAATGGGTTAATGCGCATCCAAACTTTACCATCCAAAGCTGGAAATGCCGCCGGGTCTCTTTCGCCGACATGAAGGCATAAGGAGGGTAGGGCGCTCATGTCTTGCGCCCCATCAACCCGCGCGCCGGGTCATAGCCCCAGACAGCAACAGCGCAGAACACGGCTGTACATGCCACCACCCAAGCCAGCGCAGTCCAGTTCATTTGCAGATAAAGCAGAAAGCGGATCAGCTCGACCGCGTGGGTGAATGGGTTCAGCGCGCAGATATCATGCAGCAATTCCGAGCTTTCGGCCATTTTCCACAGCGGATACAGGGCCGAGGACATGAAGAACATCGGGAAGATGACAAAGTTCATCACTCCGGCGAAATTCTCTAACTGTTTGATAAAGCTGGACAGAACCAGCCCCAGAGACCCCAGCATCAGCCCCGCAAGCACCAGCCCCGGCAGCACCGTGATATAGCCCAAGGGCGGCATGGTGATGCCGACGGCGGCGGCGATGGCAAGGAAGGTATAGACTTGAAGGATCGAAATCGCGGTTGATCCGAACAGTCGGCAGACCAGCAGCCACCAGCGCGGAAAGGGTGAGGTGAGCAAAAGGCGCATCGAGCCCATCTCGCGGTCATAGACAAGGCTGAGCGAGCTTTGCATCCCGTTGAACAGCAGCACCATCGCGCACAGGCCGGGGACGATATAGGTCTCGTAGGTGATATAGGTCTGGTAGGGCGCAATGATCGACAGGCCAAGCGCGGCGCGGAAGCCGGCGGCGAAGATGAACAGCCAGACCAGCGGACGCACAAGGGCGGACAAGAAGCGTTCGCGTTGATGGATGAAGCGCAGGAATTCGCGCCCGATAATGGCGCGGGCGACGCCAAGAACTGCGGTCATGCGGGCACCTCGGTTTTGGACAGAAACCAGTCCTTCAGGGTCTGATTGCCGCGAATATCTCCGGTGATCCCATCGGCATGGATTTCGCCCCGGTGCAGAACCAGCAGGCGGTCAGCGTCACGCACTTCATCGGTCAGGTGCGTGGTCCACAAAACGCACAGCCCCTCGGCGGCCAGATCATGCACATGATCCGTGATCGCCGCGCGGGCAGCAGCATCGAGGCCCACGGTCGGCTCGTCCAGCAGCAGAACTTTTGGATCGTGCAGCAGCGCGCGGGCCAGCTCCATGCGGCGGCGATGCCCACCATTGAGCGCGCGGGCTTTCTCATCGGCGCGCTCCCGCATGCCCAGCCGTTCCAGCGCCGCATCAATCCGCCCCGGAACTTCGGACCGCGGCAGCCCGTGCAGCGCTGCGAAATAGGCAAGGTTCTGGCGCACGCTCAAGCTCAGATCAATCGTGGATTGCTGAAACACAACGCCCAAATCCGCCAGCGCCTGACGTGGCGCTCGGCGCATATCATGCCCGGCCAGCGTGATCTCCCCCTCTGGCGCGACCAGAAGCCGGGTCAGCAAGGCCGTCAGGGTCGATTTCCCGGCGCCATTGGGGCCAAGCAGGGCACAGAACGTGCCAGGTGCAACATCGAAGGACACATCCTTCAACGCCTGCTTGCTGCCATAGGTGAAACTGAGATTTCGAACCACAAGGCTCATCTGCGCTGTTCTCCGATACTGCCAAGCGCAGCCTGCACCCGTATGAGTGAGGCCGCAAGCGGTGACTGCGCATACCTTATACTGAAGTATGCCAATGAGGGGTCAGTTGCGTATCGGGGCGACACCCTGCGCTACCTAAATTTGGGGCGTCTGTCCCAGTTGAACTTGCAGGACGATTTGCCTTGTACCCCTTTGATCCGCCCGAGAGCGTCTTTAGGCAGGACAGATAGGAGTTCAATTGGGACGGCGAAGGCCGGCTGAGCGGACAAAACCGCCATTGGATTTTCTGACTTCGCTCACGCAGCATTGCTTTGCATTTGCGGCACGTGCTTCGCCGCATCGCAGCCCACGTCACCAAACCAGCCGTTCAGACCTGTTAAAAATCACCAATCCGGAACCGTCCTTTCGCTGCACGCTAGATCAACACGAAAGTCGCGGACTTTTCCGTCATTCGTGTTGGTCAAACCAAGGGCCGCTGTTTGGCTCGGCGCTCTAGGTCATAAAGGCAAGTTGTCAGACGGACAGGCCATAACTCAACTACTCCCGATTTGACTGCGTCAGACATTCGATCACGCTGGCAGCCTTGATCTAGTCAGGATTGCGAACTCTCAGGTAGTCTTCCTTTGGGATCTTTATGATGTCTTCAATCCCGAGTTGCGATTTGGTGTGGGCGTCGAGGTCTTTAATCGCGCCCTTTACCGCCTTGAAAATGAGGTCCGCGTCGTTAGCCAACGCTGTGATCAGCGGCAGGCCCGGTGTGGGTTTTGTCCATTCCAGAACACGCAGTTCAGTTGCAAATTCTTCGTATGTTTCGATGTTGCGCCATGTCACGGCATCAAGGGACGCGATATCCGCGCGCCCTTTTGCAACGGCGCGGGCTGATTCAAGATGTTGCTCGACATGCAGGCGGTTTTCGAACCAGAAGCCGAGTGGTTTCACATGCCGGAACGGGGCGGCGTAACCGGATTGCGAAAACGTCTGATTATACGCGAAGGTAGCGTCCTTGAACTCTGATATCTGCGTTCGCGCATCATCCGCGCGCACAAGTATGGCACTGCGGTAATAGCCTGCCGGACAGCCGTCTAATCCGTAATCAGGCGTGCCGACAAGCTGGACTTTTCCCTGCAGCCAAGTGCGATAGGGCATTCCGCAAGTCTGGCTTAGAACCAGATCGGGATGTTTCCAGACAAAGAATTCTTCAGCGTCTTGCGACAGTGTTTGCGGGCTGTCGGTCCCCGCGGCGGCAAGATGTTGTCGTATTAACGACCAATACTGCGCGTGCGCCTCAACCAGTTGGGGGCGCCGGTACATCATCAGATTGGCAATCATTTCAGATGGTTCTTTTCATTTGCCACAACAGGCGGGCGTTGCGGTTTCAGCACGGCACAAACACGATGACGTCACGGGCACATCCGTCTTGGTCAGCGCGATGCGGAGTTGTTCCTCGTAAACAGGTCGTTCATCCACCTCGCTCCGCTCTTGTAAACATTCGACCAAACCGTGCAGCGCCCAAACGTTTCGTGGGTGATGCGCACAGCGCTGAAGTTTCCCGTTCATGCCCAAATCGGTGCGATAGACATCTTCTGCCTCTTCAAAGTGTCCTTGCTCAGCAAGAAGGGCGGCAAGTGCGTGACGCGGTGGATGCATCCACGCCCAGGGTTCTGTGTATTCTAAGTCGTCATCGCGGCGCACACTGGTCCGCAAATGCTCGAACGCCAAATCGTAGTTGCCTTTGTGGTGTTCCAATTCGCCGTTCAACATCGCCTCACCAACAGAAAGCGTCGCCCGCGCTGTGTTATTAAAGAACTTGCGATTGTCAGGAATGCTCTCAACTGCCGCATAGAAACGGCGGCGCTCGTCTTCGGCAGCATTGATATTCTTCAGCGCTGCGTTTGCCACGCCTTTGGCGTAATGATGCATCGCCGTTGAAACGCAGTACAGGACCGGATCATCCGGCATCGGCGCGTCGACAATATCCTGCCAACGCCCGAACCGCACCAATACGTGCATCTTCATGGAGTAATAGCCCTCCATTGTGATGGCGAGTTGTGGGCGGTCTTTTACGCTCAAAACCTCTTTTGACAGCGTCGCACACATCTGCTCGGCAGCGGCCAGTGCGGGTTTGAACTGCCCCAAAAACATGCAGGCATACATCATTAAATGCAGATCATGGCAGCGGGCGGTCGTATAGAAATTGAACGCGCCGGCGTAATCGACATACATATCATCGGCGCGGATCGCCTTTTCACTAGCGATCTTGGCCTTTTCGTATTCACCGCACAGAACATAGGTATGGCCTGGCATATGATTCATGTGGCCCACATCCGGGCAGAGCGTCCCCAAGATATCAGCAGCACGCATCGAGCGCTCGGGTTCATCAGACATCTCTGTCGCATGAATGTGGAGATGCAGAATTGCGAGGTGCTGGCGCTCTCCGACGGCATCCTTCATCGCGATCGAACGCTCAATCACCTCTAACGCCTCGAGCACATCAGATCGCGGCGCAGGCACACCGCGTTTCACGTCCCACAACTGCCAAGAGGTTCGCGTCATCATCGCCTCGGCGAAAATCGCGGCAACATCGTGATCATCTGGAAAGGAAACGTAAACCGTACGCATAGCATCAGCGTAGTCGTCATCCCATTTATCAAACGTAGTGCCGTCTACGCCGTAGGGCTCTTGAAATCGCTGTGCAAGCGCTTCAACCAGAGCATTCTCAAGTGGGGTTGCTGATTGGGCGAAACGCCGTGCCTGCTGGATGTGGTGATGGCCGGTTTTCGTGGCACTGTCCGCCTCTGCAGCGCTGAATTGACGCCAGACATTGTTGTAAAACGGGCCGGACCCGTAGGCGATGCCCCAATGCGCCATCACGCATTCAGGGTCATGTTCTAATGCGCGGTTAAAACACGCCACACCCTCTTCGTGATTGAACCCGTAACACCAGTTCAGCCCCAAATTGAACCACCGCTGCGCGTCCGCAGATGTGGTCGAGACCTCTTTTTCATGATCACCAAGATTAAACCGGTCCATTGTCCTTTCAACGCTGCAACTTACTGTCCTAGAATACCGGGCAAGTTCAGGCCCTTTTCGCGGGCGCAATCAAGGGCTTCCTCGTATCCTGCATCGGCATGGCGCATAACGCCAGTCGCGGGATCATTCCAAAGAACGTTTTTGATACGGCGGTCCGCGTCCTCTGTTCCGTCACAGCAGATCACCATGCCAGAATGCTGGGAAAAGCCCATGCCGACACCCCCGCCGTGGTGCAACGACACCCATGTCGCGCCACCTGCGACGTTCAACAACGCATTCAAAAGCGGCCAGTCAGATACCGCATCAGAGCCGTCTTTCATGGCCTCGGTTTCTCGGTTGGGGGAGGCGACGGAGCCGGAATCCAGATGGTCGCGGCCAATGACAACTGGCGCGCTGAGCTCGCCGGTGCGAACCATTTCGTTGAACGCCAAGCCCAGTTTGTCGCGCAACCCAAGGCCGACCCAGCAAATCCGCGCGGGCAGGCCTTGGAACGCGATGCGTTCGCGCGCCATATCGAGCCAGTTGTGGAGATGCGGGTCGTCGATCAGTTCTTTGACCTTGGCGTCGGTTTTGTAGATGTCCTCGGGATCGCCGGACAGCGCGCACCATCGGAACGGGCCAATACCGCGACAGAACAATGGGCGGATATAGGCGGGAACAAATCCGGGGAAGGCAAAGGCGTTTTCCAACCCTTCTTCTTGCGCGACTTGGCGAATGTTGTTGCCGTAATCCAAGGTCGGAACGCCCGTGTTCCAGAAATCCACCATCGCAGCGACTTGCACCTTCATCGAAGCACGCGCTGCCTTTTCCACTTCTTTGGGCGCGGTTTCCTGTTTCTCGCGCCATTCAGCCACGCTCCACCCCTGTGGCAAATACCCATGAACAGGATCATGTGCCGAGGTTTGGTCGGTGACCATGTCGGGCTTCACACCACGTTTGACCAGTTCGGGGAACACATCAGCCGCGTTGCCAATGAGGGCCACTGATTTCGCCTCGCCGGCTTTGGTCCATGCCTCGATCATGGCCAAGGCTTCGTCCAGATCATGGGTTTTTTCGTCAACGTAGCGCGTGCGCAGTCGGAAATCGGCGCGGGTTTCATCGCATTCCACGGCCAAGCAACAGGCCCCTGCCATCACCGCTGCCAGTGGCTGGGCCCCGCCCATGCCGCCCAATCCGCCGGTCAAAATCCACCGCCCGGTC
>CAZPXE010000150.1:0-7404 GCA_964590545.1 uncultured Rhodobacterales bacterium
AACGGCGCACGCGGATGTTGCATTGCTCGGCATGGCCCACGAAGCCCTCCAACATGCACAGGCGCGAGCCATAGGCACCAACCTCGGCCGCCGCCTCATCCGTCAGCACCTTCTGATAAGAGTGGGTTTTGAGGAACTTGCCGACCCAAAGCCCGCCGGTATAGCGCCCGGCCTTTTTGGTGGGCAGCGTGTGGTTGGTGCCGATCACCTTGTCGCCGTTCGCGACATTGGTGCGCGGGCCAAGGAATAGCGCGCCGTAGCAGGTCATATTCTCCAAGAACCAATCATCGCGGTCGGTCATCACCTGCACATGCTCAGACGCGATGTCGTCGGCAACGGCGAGCATCTCGTCGTAGCTCTCGCACAAGATCACCTCGCCATACTCCTCCCAAGACACGCGCGCGGTCTCGGCGGTGGGCAGTATCTCCAGCAGACGGTCAATTTCCGCCAACGTCTGTTCGGCCAGCTTGCGGGAGTTGGTGACCATCACGGCGGGTGAGTTATAGCCATGCTCGGCCTGACCCAGCAGGTCGGTCGCGCACATCTCGGCATCGACAGTCTCATCCGCGATCACCATGGTTTCGGTCGGCCCTGCAAACAGGTCGATCCCCACCCGGCCAAAGAGTTGCCGCTTGGCTTCGGCGACAAAGGCGTTGCCGGGACCGACAAGCATGTGGACCGGGTCCACCGTTTCGGTGCCAATCGCCATCGCGCCCACGGCCTGAATGCCGCCAAGGCACAGGATTTCATGCGCGCCGCCCATATGCATCGCCGCAACAATCGCGGGATGGGGCGCGCCGTTCACGGGCGGCGCGGACGCCACGATGCGCGGCACGCCCGCCACGGTCGCAGTCAGCACGGACATATGGGCCGAGGCGACCATGGGGAACTTGCCACCGGGTACATAGCAGCCCACCGATTGCACCGGGATATTCTTGTGGCCAAGGATCACACCCGGCATGGTTTCGACCTCAATATCCGTCATTGAGGCACGCTGCGCTTCAGCGAAGGCGCGGATTTGGGTCTGCGCATAGCGGATATCTTCCATATCGCGGGCCGAGACCTTTTGCATCGCCGCTTCAATCTCGGATGCTGACAGGCGGAAGCTCTCGGGGCTGTAGCTGTCGAATTTCTGGCTCAGATCGCGCACGGCGGCGTCGCCACGCGTTTCGATATCGGCCAGCGTGCTTTCCACGACTGCGCGGGTTTTGGCGTCATCCTCACGCCGTTCGGCTTCGGATTTCGCGGTTTTGAGATACTGGGTCGCCATGCTTCTCCTCCTCCCCCGATGCGGGGCGTTTTTCTATTCAGGGCTTGGCGGGGTCTTGTCGCCCCGGTCGAAGGCCTCCCAACCCTCGCCGCCGAACACATCGATTCCCAGTTGCGCCAGCACATGGGGGAAATCGACCATCACATAGTTATCAACGATCTTGCCATCCTCGACCTTCCAGAAATCCATGTAGCGAATGTTGATGCGCTTGCCGGTGGGCGCAACGCCCATGAAGGTGCCGGAATGGGTGGCCTCTTGCCGCCCGAACGCCGCCGCCCATTCGCCCATGTACAGCCGTGCCTCGTCGACGCAGACCTTGTCGGAGAACGCCGCTTGGAACGGCTTCTGCCAATTGTCCTGAAATTCGCGCAACCCCTCTTTGGTGCCGCAGCCTGAGTTGCCCATCCAGCGGAAGCCTTCGGCAAAAAACTCGCCAATATCCACAATCCGGTGGTCGTTCAGCCCGTCCACCATGCCCTCGATCACCGCGCGGGTGGCGTCCGTCTTGGACATATCCGTGTCGCGCGTCAAAACCGCCTGCTCTGGCCGAGACCCTTTCATCGTGATCCCTCCGCTGCCCGTGGCCGTGTCAAGGCGGGCGCAGCCCCGGCGCGCAGCGGCGCTTGGCCTTGATACAGGCGCGACGCGCAAGACGATAGCGATGGCGCGTTCAGGGCAGACCTGCCCCTGAACCGCTTCTCAGCAATATCCATCACGCCGCGTCCTCCGAAATAAAGCACCCGGCGCGATGCCCGATCATCATGCAGGGCGCGTTGGTATTGGCAGAGGTGAGCGCGGGCATCACGGACGCATCCGCCACCCACAGACCGCGCGTTCCCTGAACCGCGAGCCGTTCCGAGATCGGGCCGCCCATGCGCACGGTCCCCGCCGGGTGATAAGCGGTGCCGCAGCGGGTTCGGATGTGATCGCGCAGCGAGTCGCCGGTCACGCTGCGGCCGGGAAAAGCTTCGGTTCCGCCGAGGTCGGCACGGGTCAGCATCTCGCGCAGGCGCAGCACGCCCGCTTCCAGCGTGTCCAGATCGCGCGGATCGGTGAGCAGGCCGAGGTCGATTTCAGGCGCGGCGCTTGGGTTGGAGGAAGCAAGCCGCAAAGCACCGCGCGAGTGCGGGCGGCAGACGCAGACATCGGCGAAGTAACCCCGGCCATAGGTCAGCCGGGAGCCATTCCAGCCGAGCATGAAAGGGATCACATGGCTTTGCACATCCGGCGCCCCGCCCTGCCCCGCACTGTCAAAGAACGCGCCACCTTCGACGGTGGGCGAGCCCAGCGGGCCGCGGCGGCGGTAGAGATAGGTAAGCGGGGAAAGCGCCCAAGACAGCGCCGTATCCCATGCCAGCCCATGACCCGCGCCAGTGAAATGCAGGCCGATGCCGGGGTGGTCAGCTAGGTTCTGGCCCACCTCTGGCGCGTCCACGCGGGCATCGATGCCAGTGACGCGCAGCTCTGATGCGGGGCCGATGCCGGAGCGGAGCAGGATCGCGGGGCTGCCGATAGCTCCGGCAGAAAGGATGATGCCTTTGGCCGCGCGCAGGGTGCTGCCATCGGCGAAAACTACTTCGCGTGCGGTATCTCCTTCAAAGCCGATGCGGTCAACCAGCTTGCCTGTCAGGACCGTCACGCGCCCCGTGGCCATGGCGGGGGTCAGGTAGGCATCGGCAGCGGACCAGCGCCGCCCGTTCTGCATGTTGAACCGCAGCGCTCCGGCGCTTTCGCGCTCGGGTGTCGGGGGCGCGTCGGTGTTCGCCCCGGTCATGCGGTAGAGTTGCCGGGTCAGCGGTTGCGGCGCAAGCTGCGGGCCGGGGCGCAGGCGCGCTTCGACCGACTCGAAATGCGGCGCGACATCCGTCCCGCCCCAACCCGGCAAGCGCCAGCCGTCGAAATCATCGGCGCGGCCCCGGAACCAGACCATCGAATTGATCGAGCCGGACCCGCCCACCAACTTGCCGCGCGGGATCGCGATGCGCCGCCCGCCCAGCGCCGCTTGCGGGGCAGATTGGAAGGCCCAATCACGGTGCGAGCCCATCAGCCAAGACAGGCCGAACGGGACTTTGACGAGGGGAGAGCCGTCGCCGCCACCTGCTTCGATCACGACGATGCGGCCTGCTTCGCGCTCGGCCAGCACGCCCGCGATGACGCAGCCGGAGGACCCCGCGCCGACGATTATGAAGTCGGCGTTTATCATCCCTTAACCGCGCCCGCCGTCAGCCCCGACACAATCTGCCGTTGGAAGAACAGCACCATCACGAACAGAGGCGCGGTAGCAGAGACCACCGCGGCCACGGCGAACATCACATTGCCTTCGGTCTGGGTCGTGCCAAGGAAGCCCGCGATGGCCGGGACCATGGTGCGGTTGCTTTCCTGCAGCACCAGCGAGGTCACAATGAAATCGTTATAGGCCAAGAGGAACGAAAACAGCCCCGTCGTAATCACCCCCGGCCACATCACCGGGATAATCACCAGCCGGAAGGCTTGGAATTGGGTGCAACCATCGACCTTGGCGCTCTCGTCCAGTTCCTTGGGGATTGATTCAAAGAAAGAGTGCAGCATCCAAAGCGTAAAGGGCTGGTTGATCGCCACCAGCACGATGATCGCCGTGGGCAGGAAGCCCCAGATATTCCAGCTAAAGAACACTGGCAGATAGCCCGACACCAGTGTGACCTGCGGCATGGCCCGGAAGATCAGCGCGATGATCAGCAGCCAGAACACGTATTTATAGCCCGAGCGAGACAGCGCATATCCGCCCAGCGTGCCGATGGTCAGCGAGGTCGTGACCACCACCAGACAGACGATGGAGGTGTTGATGACATTGCGCCAGAACTCTTCCTGCACCCACGCGCCATCATAGCCTGCGCCGGTAAAGGTCGCGCCATAGACGCTTTGCGTGCGCGGCCCGGTCAGCGCGTCGGTCCAGTTGTTGATAGAGAAGAAGTCGAGTTCGACCTTGAAGCTGCCCCAAAGCGTCCAGAGGAACGGGAAGGCAGCCATCACGAACCAGATAGCGATAAAGGTCCAGAGCGCAATTTTCAGCGGCAAGGGTTGGCGCATCGACGGAGCGGTGGACATGGATCAGGCCCTCCCCTGAAAATCACGCCACGTGCGGATCAGCACGGGCGTCAGCAGGATCGCCACGCCGATGATCGTCAACACGGATGTCGTGGCGGCGGCCGAAAGCTGCTGCGTCTCACCGCCCAGATCGCTGAGGATGATGGAACTGAGCGAAGTGGCGTGGGCTTCGGCGTTAAACCCGATGATCGGCTCAAGAATGCGGAAATTGTCCATCAACTGGATCAGCGCCACGAAGGTCACAAGCGGCATCAGGTGCGGGATCACCACATAGCGGTTCTGCTGCCAGCGGCTCGCCCCGTCAATTTGCGCCGATTCCAGCGTGTCCTGCGGGACGGTTTGCAGCCCCGCATAGAACACCACGAAGGCAAAGGGGGCTGAGGACCAGACGCCATAGACGATCAGCGAGGCCCACATCAGCGGCGTGGACGCCTTCAGCGACAGGTCCGGATCGTCCATCAGCCATTGCAGTGCAGAGCCGAGGATGCCCCGGCTGTCGATCATCCAGAACAGGATGAGCGCGCCAATCAGGGGCGTCACGATCATCGGCAGGAGCGAGAAGAAGATCAGCGGTCCCCGCATCAAGCGTGGCAAGGCGTTCACGGAAATCGCGATCACGAAGCCCAGCGTGATCAGAAGCGGGGTACAGACGAAAGTGTAAGTGAGCGTGAAGGCCAGCGCGCGATAGAACGGCAAGTTGAACAGTTCCGAGAAGAACGCGCCAACGGTCGGGGCAGTGGACCATGCGGCGCCAACTTCTGTCACAGCCAAGTGTGCGCGGTCCAAGTAAATCTCAAGCCCTGCGAAACGGCCCATCGGGTTGGCCTCGCGCGCAAAGGCCGTGGCCTCTTGGTCAATCGCGGTCTCGATGGTGCATTTGAAGGGGGTGCAGGTTTCCACCTCGACCAGCACAGCCTCGACCGGGACGAAGACGGATTGCAGGACAATCGACACAATCGGCGCGGCGATAAAGACCAGCATCGCCAGCCCGGTGGGCAGGAAGAACCAGAAAAACGTGCGGTGTTTCATGGCAGGCTCTCGCGGCGCTGAGGTGGAGGGAAAGGGGGGCAAAGGCCCCGGATCAGATCCGGGGCACGATGCCAGTCGCGTGCGTGGCGATTACTTCAGGAAGCCGTTTTCCTTGGCCGCTGCGGTATACGCCGCCTCGACATCGGCCAGCGCTTGCTCGGCGCTTTCCTTGCCCTGCATGAAGTCCGAAAGCTCATTGCCCAGCGCAGTGTGCATCAGGCCCATGTAAGGCAGCATCGGGTAAGGGATTGTGCCCATCTCAGCAGCGGCAAACACGCCTGTTGCAGCATCGGTCGGCTGGTAGCCGTCGATCAGCCACACGGCTTGCTCGGCCACACCGTCCTGCTCAAGGATGGACGGGTTAATGCCGTTCATCATCGCAAGGAAGGTCGCTTCCGCGTCTGCGTCAGAGACGTTCTTGGCCACTGTCCAGCCATCCCACCACAGCGTCGTCGCCGGGGTGGAGCCGCCGCCAACCGTCATCGGGCCAGCAATCGCGGTGTTTTCGACCACTTCGGCCAGCGAGCCTTCGGTGTCGCGCAGCGGACCCACGCGCGAGCCCCACATATTCATGATCGCGACGTTGCCAGCTTTCCATTCAGCGGAGGTCAGGTTGCTGTCATGGGTCAGGAAGTCGGGGTTCATGTATTCCGACAGCGCTTTCATCATCTCAAGCGCTTTGACGCCGGCTTCGGAGTTCACGTTTGGCTCGGCGCCGCCCTCTTTGAAGTGAGACCCGCCATAGCCCAGGAACATGTTGTTGAATTCCTGCGCAAGGTTCCAGCCCGCTTTGTACGCGCCGCCGACAGGGTTCTGCATCTTGCCGCCTTCGCGGATTGCCTTGGCCGCAGCAAGCATGTCTTCGTAGGTTTTCGGGGGCTCGATGCCCATCTCGGACAGCACGTCCTGACGATAAACAAGGTGCTGCGCGTTCGCCATGAACGCCACCGCCATGGCTTTGCCGCCGATGGTGATGATCTGGTTCTTTTTCAGGTCGCCGCCATGCTTGGCGATCAGGTCATCCAGCGGGCGGATCACGTCATTGTTCATCAGCGCCACGATGGACGAGTTCGCGATGATCGCCGTGGTATACTCGGCCGGATCGCCCTGCATACCCGCAAGGTTGATCTTCTGGTGGTCGGCTGTGAGGTTGGTTTTCACCTCAACGCTGCCGCCAGCACAGGCCATCGCGCCTGCGCCCACGGTCTGGATCGCCGGGAATTCATTGCCGACAACGCTGACACGCCCTTCGCTGATCCCGCAGGCCGCTGCAGCGCCCCCGGTCATCAGAGCCAGCGCCGAAGCGGTTGCTATCTTCTTGAAAAACATTCGTCTCTCCCTGTTTTGACGAGCGGGTGCATCTTGCAAGCCTGCACCCATCTTTGCGCCCCCTTGTTGCCGGGGACAGTTTGCGGTCAGCGCGGCTAAGCGCCTCCCAATCGCGCCCCTGTTGCGTGGTCGAACAGGTGGCACAGCTTCGGATCGACCCGCACCGACAGGGGCGCGCCGATCTGTGTTCTGAAATCCTTGTGGGCTTTGACGTTGACGAGGTCCCCGCCCGCGCGCAGCGCCGCCATGGTCGCATCGCCCAGCAGTTCCATCGTGTAGACGGTGGAGTTGATCTGACCGCCGCTCTCGACGACCTCCGCATCTTCAGCGCGAAAGCCAAGCGTGACTTTGCCGTCCGGGCCATCGAGGCCCGCAATCTCAACATTCTCACCACTGAACGTGCCGCCGGACAGCGCACCCTCCATCAGGTTCATCGCCGGGTTGCCGATAAAGCTGGCGACGAAGGTGTTGGCGGGGGTCTCGTAAATATCCGTGGGCGTGCCGACCTGCTGCACCACGCCTTTTTCCATGACAACAACCCGGTCGGCGAGGGTCATCGCCTCAATCTGGTCATGGGTCACGTAAATGGTCGTGACTTTCAGCTCATGGCTGAGGTTCTTGATCTGCGCCCGCGTGGACACGCGCAGCTTGGCGTCGAGGTTCGACAGCGGTTCATCCATCAGGAACACGTT
>CAZPXE010000150.1:7414-7657 GCA_964590545.1 uncultured Rhodobacterales bacterium
CGCGGACAATGGCGCGCGCCAGGGCCACGCGCTGACGCTGCCCGCCCGACAGCTCCGCCGGTTTGCGGTGCAGGAAATCGTCCAGCTCCACCATGGCCGAGGCACGCCGCACCCGCTCGTCATGTGTGGCCGGGTCCACTTTGCGCACTTTCAGCGGGAAGCGGATGTTCTCATAGACATTCATATGCGGGTAAAGGCCGTAGGACTGGAACACCATCGCCACATCGCGGTCCTTCGGCTCCA
>CAZPXE010000151.1:0-7584 GCA_964590545.1 uncultured Rhodobacterales bacterium
CTTCATCTTCCCAGCGGGTGATCCAATTGAGGGTGTGGCGAGCCCAAGCCTCGACCAGCGTGGGCGGATCAACATCCGCGCAGCCTTCGGCATAAAGCGCGGTCTGGTCTGGTGTCTCGCCCGGATCGTCCGAGGCAGGGAGCAGGGGCAGGGTGAAGCCGACGACAAGCCAGTCCGGGGTCTCGGCTGGGTCGGTATCTGATGCCTGCACCTGCATTCGCCCGCAGGACGCGCCGTTGACGCGCAGGCCGCCATTCCAGTCGAGATGGATTGCGACCTCGGGCGGGGCCAGTGCGCCAAGGGCGTTCTGAAAGGCGACAGAGCAAAGGGGCAGCATCGCCATTGCGCGGCCCAGTGGCACTTCGGGCGCGAACACCAAGGCGGCTTCGACCCGCGTTGACCCAAGTGCATAGGCAACAAGCCCTGCATCGCAGCCAAGGGCAGCGCGGCGGCTTGCATGGCCCAAGGCGTCACTATTGCAGGGCTCGCCGGACATAAGCGGAGGGAAGGTCAGCGGAGTTGTCATGCCTGCCCATTGGCCACAAGGGCCGCAGCGATGTCATGGAATGCCTTGGCCTGTGTGCTGTCAGGCGCGCTGACTGCGATGGGCGCACCGCCATCAGCTGCAAGGCGGATGTCGAGATGCAGGGGCACTTCGGCCAAAAGGGGGACGCCCAGCTTTTCGGCTTCGGCAGCGACACCGCCATGGCCGAAGACGTGTTCCTCGTGCCCGCATTTGGAGCAGATATGGGTGCTCATATTTTCGATCATACCGATGATTGGCACCTTGAGTTGGTTGAACATGTCGATGCCTTTGCGCGCGTCGAGCAGGGCCACATCTTGGGGCGTGCTGACCACGATCGCGCCGTCTACCTGCGCCTTTTGCGCAAGGGTCATTTGCACATCGCCTGTACCGGGCGGCAGGTCGACCAGAAGCACATCCAAAGCGCCCCATTGCACCTGCGTCAGCATTTGTTGCAATGCGCCCATCAGCATCGGGCCGCGCCAGACGACGGCTTGATCCTCGTTTGTCATGAGGCCCAAAGACATCATTGTCACCCCGTGATTGCGCATCGGTAGGATGATCTTTCCATCGGGTGAGGCAGGCCGCCCCGAGACGCCTAGCATCCGCGGTTGAGACGGGCCGTAAACATCCGCATCCAATAGCCCAACGCGCCGCCCTTGCGATGCCAAAGCGCATGCAAGGTTGGCCGACACGGTGGATTTGCCCACACCGCCCTTGCCGCTGGCGATCGCGAGAATGCGCTCGACACCGGGCACCTTTTGGGGCCCTGCAGGCTGCGCGGGGCGCGCAGGTTTCAGATCGGGCGGCGGGGCTTTTTCGCTGTGCCCCGTCAGCACGATATTGACCGCTTCAACGCCGTCCATGGCTTTCAGTGCCGTCTCGGCATCGGCCTTGACGCCGGTATACACCTGCGCCGCGCTGGGCGGGATTTCCATCACGAACCGCACTGTGCCGCCTTCAACGTTGAGAGCACGGACAACCCCGCTTGACATGATATCTCCGCCAGAAACGGGGTCTGCGATCTGTTTCAATGCGGTCGTTACCGCGTCACGGCCTACGCCCATTGCTTCAGTCCTGCCTTGTTATTTCGCCATCAACCTGATGCGTCATGCCCAATTCTTCAATGGTGATCACGGCGCGAATTTTCACGGGGTTGCCGCTTGCATCGGCATCGCGCATAGCCTCTTGGATGGCTTGCTGGGAGGTCACGCCGACCTGCTTGAGGAATTTTCGCATAGACATATTGAACTCATCGCTCATTGTCTGGCTCCTTGCTGAACTGTTGACGGGAAAGGGGTGCGGCACTTAGGCTTTAGCTCATGGTGTTGCGCGTCCTTGCCTTGCTGTTGATCTTTATGCCCGGTTTTGCAGAGGCCGAGGATCGGCTTGTGCGGCTCTATGCGCCGCCAGCGCTGGTCGAAACGGGGCTTTTGAAACATGCGTTGCCTCGCTTCTCGTTGAAGACACGGGTGAAGGTGGAATTGGTGAGTGACCCATCCACCGCGCAACTGGTGTTGAGCGACACTGGGAAGGCTTTGTTTGAGGGGGCCGGGCAAGTCTGGCATCTTGACGCTCCCGGCGCAGGGCATGAGGGGACGGACAAACTGGTCGCTTGGCTGACTTCTGAGGTGGGCCGACGCACAGTTACGAGCTTTGCACCGGATGGCGCGCCGTTGTTTACCGAACCTGATGTTCAAACCGTAGAGGTGGCCGAGGTGGAGGTCTCGGCAGATGCTGAGATCGGCCATAAGGTCAGCCGCGCCAAATGCACGCGCTGTCATGCGGTAGATGAAGCCACGAAAGGGTGGGGCATCGGGTCCACTCCGAGTTTCGGCGTTTTGCGGGCGTTGCCCAATTGGGAAGAGCGTTTCAGTGTGTTCTTCATCCTCAACCCGCACCCCGCATTTACCCAGATCGAAGACGTAACAGAGCCGTTCCCGATCGAGCGTCCATCGCCAATCGCGCCTATCCTGCTGTCGCTGGATGAACTGGACGCACTGCTGGCCTATGTCGCAGCGATGCCCGCGGCGGACCTTGGGGCTCCCTTGCAAAATCAGTGATCCTTCCGCTCGCTGTAGTAATCGTCAGTGGTGCGCGGCTTGGGCCGTTCGCCGCCCGCGAAGGGATTGTTCGTCGCGTGGAACTGGGCGTTAACGCGGCAATCGTCACACATCTGGATCATGCGCAGCTTGGCCGGGTCGTCGAACATCGCATGGCCGGTCAGCTTTTCAGTAATCCGGTCGATTGCTGATTTTGACCCGAACAATGCACCGCATTCGACGCAGGCAAAAGGCTCCTCCTCGTTCAAGACCTCCTGATGCAGCGCGCTGTCCGCGAGATTCAAGCGCGGCTCATATGTGATGGCGGTCTCGGGGCAAATGCTGGCGCAAAGGCCGCATTGCAGGCAGGCATCCTCTTGGAAACGCAGCTGCGGCTTGTCCGGGTTATCCCCCAATGCGCCCGCCGGGCAGAGCGAGACGCAGGACAGGCACAATGTACAGCTATCGGTGTCAACCAGCACTGCGCCATAGGGCGCGCCTTCGGGCAGCTGTAATGCCTTCTCGGTTCCGGGATGCAGCGCCCGTGCCGCTTGGCGGGTGATCTGCCGCCGCGTACCCATAGGGCGCACGGGCGTCGCGACTGGGGCAGGGGCCTCGATCACGTAAAGGCGGTCAGACATAGCGTCCGGGTCGACTTCATCCATCAGGGTCATGCGGTCGGGGCCTGCGATGGCACAAGCCAAACCGATCTGCGCTTCAAGTGCGGCGCGGTCCGCGCCGGGGCCGGGCAGGACGCTGACATGGGCGAAACCCGCCGCTATGGCCGCCGTGATCTCCGCATGACCGAATGCGCCGATAGCGCTCATCTCCAGTGGGATGACATCGGCGGGCAACCCGCGCCCGTGACGGGCGGATAGACGGATCATCTCGGCACCATGGGCGTCATGTACCAGAAGGCGTGGAGCTTCGCCGCCAGCATCAAGGTACGTTTTGGCCAGTGTTTGCACGCGGCGCATCGTTAGATCGACCGGAGGTGCGTCATAGCTTACCGCGCCAGACGGGCAGGCAGATGAGCATGCACCGCAGCCTGCGCAAATCATCGGATCAATGGTAACATGCTCGCCCGCCGGAGTGATCGCGCCTGTGGGGCACAAGTCCAGACAGCGCGTGCATCCAATCTGCTCGGCCCGGCTATGGGCGCAGAGCAACGGTTCCACCGCAACATAGAGTGGCTTTTCGAACGTCCCGATCATATGCGAGGCGGCCATCACGGCGGCAGAGACGGCAGGCGCGTGGCTAGGATCGGCGCGCAGATAGCCTTCGCGTTTATCATGAGCCGGGAACAGGGGCATGTTTCCGCGCAGGTCCAGAATGATATCGCAGGCGGATTGCCCACCATCGCGCGGCTCGGTCCAGTCAAATGTTCCACGCCCGCCGGGGGTAATCATTTGCAGCGCGTCGATCACCACTTCAAAGCCACCAAACGCGCCCGATGCGCGGCGCAGCTTGCCTCGGATCACATCGAAATCACGGCAATCAGGCGCATCCACATCGCCCTCAATCAGTACCGTCACGGCCAGATGATCCCGCAGTGCTTCCGCCGCTTGTAACGCAGCCTCCGCCCCGCCGAGGATCAGGCACGTGCCTTCGGACATCACATCAACGGTTTTGTCCGGGCGTGCGGGCAACAGGGCTTCTGCCACGAGAGCGGACATTTTGGGTACGACAGAGCGTGTATCCTCCGTCCATCCGGCCCGGTCCCGCAGGTCAAGCACCGGGGCAGGGGGCAGGTCCAACTCTGTTGCGAGGTCCTCAAAAACCCGCGCTTCCTGCGTGCAGCAAAAAATTGTGTCACCTTGCTTCAGGGCATCGGCGGCCCGGTCTGACTGGGTGGTGCACAGCGCTTGACAGGGTGCGAGCACGTCCAGACCGGTTGCCTTTGACAGTGCCTTTGAATCAATCTCCTGACTTCCTAAACATGAGCATGTTATCAATGTCTTAGACATGGAAACAGCGCCCTCCCTACGGCGTTTTCCGGTCCGGTTTTCCCGACCTCTGACGCTCAGGCTAGCCGCAAATGAAACCGGGCGTCCATCGCTTTTCTGCCCGTACCAGCTCGGCGCATTGCCTCGCCGCCCGGCGAAATACGCCCGTTTCGCGGTGGTGATTCGCCGTCGTGTTCCTGCGCGCTTAACCTACATTTTTAGTCAGATTAGACATTTCGTCCCGAGCCGCTCCACCACCCCCTGTTGCTTGGTCAATCTGTCCGCCGCAATGCAGAAGACGCGCGAAAGTCGAGAAATTGCTTTGCGCGTGGACCGTTGCATACAAAGGTGAAGTCGGAGGAGCGACCAGTGATCCACAACCCAAAGGCATACCGTACGGTCCCGGTTGGCGTCGTGTTGACACGCGCGCCGGGCGTGACGCGGTGGCAGAAGTGGTCTTGGACCGCGAGCGCAGTGCTGCCCGGTGCTGGCCCGGCGGAGTGGAAAGAGCTGCGCCGTGATGGGGAGAGCATCCAATACCATGCTGCAACGATGGTACTGGAGTTGCATGGCGCGGATGCCGAAGCTTACCACCATGGCTTGGGTGCGCTGGAGCCTGCCGTGTACATCGTGATGCGGCCGGGCGAAGGTGTGCACGCGCTCGATATCGTTCTGGTCACGGTCTCACCTTACGAGGCGCAGGATTACACTGACAGCGGCGAGGAGATCGTCGAAAAGGTGCCCATGCCCCGCCTGCTGCGCGAATTTGTCGAAGAGTTTGTCGAAGAATTCTATGAGGAGGAAGAATTCGTCAAACGCAAGCGCGACAAAAAGCGGGTGGACCTGACGCAAGACGGGATCGGCGACCCTCGGGTTGGAACGGCGGCGGATGTGTTTGCGTCGCCCGCGTTGTTGCGCAGGCGGCTAAATTGACCGATTTTTGGTCTCGCAGACGTGCCGCCGTTGAGGCAGAGCAGACGGCCCAACAAGTTGCGTTGGAGATCGAGGAGCGGGCCCAGACAGAGGCAGAGTTGGAGGCGCGCCGGGACGAGGATTTGCTTGCAGAGTTTGACTTACCCGCACCCGAAACGCTCGACAGCTCTGAAGCGGTACGCGAATTTATCAAGCATGATTTGCCGGGGCGCCTGAAGACACGTGCGCTGCGGCGTTTGTGGCGCCTGAACCCGGTGCTTGCGAATGTCGACGGGCTTGTCGATTACGGCGAGGATTTCACCGATAGCGCCACAGTCGTCGAGAACCTGCAAACAGCCTACCAAGTGGGGAAAGGCATGTTGAAGCATATCGAAGAGATGGCGCGTCAGGCCGAAGAGGCCGATCGCCCCAAGCCAGTCGAAGAGGTGCCCGAGGAAGAAATGCTCACTGAAGCCGATATTGAACCTACGCCTTATGAACCCCCAACCTATGACGAACCTGACGAGGTGCCTGCCCCCCGCGCGGCGCCCCGCATGAGATTCCAATTCGAAGCGTGAGCCAGATGACCGAAGAGATGACCATGACCGCAAACGCCCCGATCAACCCCGAAGACCAGATGCGGGCCGATCTTTATAACTATCTTGGTGTTATGCTTGCTGGGCCGCCGGATGACATGATCCTATCTCAAACCTGTGGCCTTTCCGGGGATGAGACAGAGATGGGGCAGGCGATTGTCTCACTGTCCAAAGTGGGCAAGCTGTCCAGACTCAAGAGTATTGAGAGCGAGTACAACCGCCTCTTCATCGGTTTGGGCCGCGGTGAGTTGCTGCCCTATGCCAGCTATTACCTGACCGGGTTTCTTAATGAAAAGCCGCTTGCAACCCTGCGCCGCGACATGGCCGCCGAAGGGTTGACCCGTGCGCCAAGTGTGTTTGAGCCCGAAGACAACATCGCGTCGCTGATGGAAATGATGGGCGCAATTATTCTAGGGCGGTTCGGAGCGCCCGCTGATCTCGCGCGGCAGAAGACCTTCTTTAACAAACATATCGCGCCTTGGGCGGGTCATTTCTTTGCTGATCTGGAGGGGGCGAAGAACTCGGTCTTTTATGCCCCGGTTGGCACAGTTGGGCGCATTTTTATGGAGATCGAGGCTGAGGCTTTTCGCCTGAGCAACTGAGTTTCACCGGCTGCCCTTGGGCAGTCATCAACGCCTCGGGCGACCGGGGCTTCATGGCAAAAGGAGATACGGATGTCCAAACAGGATGACGCGAGTCGTCGTGACTTTCTGAAACTGGCCGGCACGGCAGCCCCCGCGGCAGCAGTTGCTGTAGCCAGCACTGGTACCGTCGCACAAGCGGCAGAGCCGGACCTGTCCCGCGAGACCATGCAGGATACACTGCACACGCGGGCTTATTACGACAGCGCCCGGTTCTAAGCCGGACGATGTGACCAAACGGACCAAGGCCGCCGGTTGCGTGACGCCCACAGGCCCAACGTCCATTTCGTAGCCAAGCAAGCAAGGGCACAGCCCAAGCCTGCAAGGGAGGATAGAAATGCTTAGGAAAAAGACCAACGGGGTTGCGCGACGCCCCCAGCGGACTTCGATCCTGTCCGAGGCGGCAAATGCCTCGGTTGACCGCCGCGCGTTCCTGCGCGGGTCAGGTTTGGCGATCGGGGGTCTGGCGGCGGTAGCCGCGACAGGCGGCACCGTGACTCAAGCCACAGCACAGACGGCAGCCGCCGCTGTGGAATTGAAGAAATCCGTCTGCACCCATTGTTCTGTCGGGTGTACAGTTGTGGCAGAAGTCAGCGATGGCGTTTGGGTTGGGCAAGAGCCCGGCTGGGACAGCCCCTTTAACCTTGGTGCGCATTGCGCCAAAGGGGCCGCTGTGCGCGAACACGCTCATGGTGAGCGCCGCCTGAAATACCCAATGAAGAAAGAGAACGGCGAATGGGTCCGTATCTCATGGGAGCAGGCGATCAATGAGATCGGTGACGGTATGATGTCGATCCGGGACGAGTCCGGACCTGACAGCGTTTACTGGCTCGGTTCGGCCAAGCATTCCAACGAGCAGGCTTACCTGTTCCGGAAATTCGCCGGTTACTGGGGCACAAACAACGTCGACCATCAGGCGCGTAT
>CAZPXE010000152.1:0-7536 GCA_964590545.1 uncultured Rhodobacterales bacterium
GGGTTTTAATCCGGCAATGTTTAAGCGCCCGCCTTAAACTTGAAACACCGATACCTTGTCACGCCTTCGGCACTCTCGGGTCGCTATAGGTCTGAGCATAGCAGGTCCGATTGTGCATCTCGGCTCTGCGCATCTCGCATCTCATCTGCTAAGCTCGCCCCCGGAAAGGTCCGCGCGATGCAAAATCCCCAATTGTCCCAAATCCAGACTGACCTGCCCAATTGCCCGTCAGAGGTGATCGAACAGTGGCTTTTGCCGCATGCTGCCCGGCATGGGTTCGGTTGGCCGCCGACGGGCGAGGCATGGGCGTCGCTGCTGGCTGGACGACCTTTGCAGTGGTGGGCAAAGCAGAGCTGGCACAAGGAGGCTTTGCCGATGACGCTCGACACGCTGTCCTCTGTCACGCAGTTTCAAGTTGCGCAAATTGTTCAGGCCGCGAAGGCGAAACAAGACTACCTGCCCGACAGCCGCGCCCGCATTGCGCGCGTGCACAGCCACATGGCGGATCATGGCACATGGCCGCTGCCGGTGATTGGCTTCCCGGACGTTGATGGGCTGGCGCTGATTGATGGGTTCCACCGTATGGCCGCGCTGACCATCGCGCGCGACGCAGGCGCCCTAGCCCTTCAGGAGCGTCACGCCATATGGATCGCCCTGCCTTAGCGCGCCCAATCACCGAATGGGGTGATCACCTGATATGAGGCTGTCCGGTTTGCTGACATGCTGCGTGCAATGATTTAATCGCACAAAGGTATTTTCCAGATGAGCAATTCAAACGCTGCCCCCGTCTTAGCTGACTTCAACACCGCGCTCGAAACGGCATCGGGTAACATCGGCGAAGTGCAGGCGGCTGTCACCAGCGCCCGCGAAGGGGCTGAAGATATCCGCTGGGCCGTCGGCACATTCGGGCGCATCGAAGACAAGGCCGATGACGTTGCCAAGATCATCGGTGGGTTGGCAGATATTCTGAACCTTCTGGGAAAAGTTGGTCCAATCGGCCGCGCCTTCAAACCGCTCGAACGCGTGCTGAAGCAAATCGAAGACGCTGTTGAGTCCGTCGAGGCGAAGGCCAAACAAATCGATGAAAGCCGCATCGTCACGGATCTGAAAGGCGGCGTCGAGGATGCCATCACGCGTATCTCTGAACTTGAAGGGGATGTCGCAGAGAAACGCGCGCAATTCGATGAGCGGGTCGAGCCGATCTCTGAAACCAATGAGGCGATCAATACCGCGGCCGAGTTTATCGACGTCTCTTCCGTTGCCTCGGCCCTTGATGCGATTTCCGGCCCGCCGCTGACGGCGGCAAATGCCTTGAACAACCTTTTCGGGGTAGAGACGGATCCAGACAGTGTTGCAGGCAAGCTTGCGGCCTTCAATGACGCGGTTGCGGGCAACCCGCTTCGCGAAGCGAAACAGATGGAAGCGGATATCTGCGCGGTGATCGACCAGCTTGGGGTGCTGTCGAAACCTTTCGATATTCTGGATTCTGCGCTGTCACCTATTCGCTGGGCGCTGGATGCAAGCGACTTTGTCTTCGACACAGTTGTCTCGCCCGTGCTTGATCCGATCCTCGATGCCATCGGCGTGACCAAGATTTTCGACGGGGTGCGCAAGAAGCTGGAAGACGCGCTGCTGCCGGGGATTGATATCGACATCCTCGATGGCTTCGACACCAACGGCATCTTGCCGGACCTCGACGTGCAACTGCTGCCGGGGATTGATCTTGGCGACTTCTTGGGGCTGAATGACCTGCTTGATCAGGCCAACATTGCCATCGACCCAGCCAATTTCACCGGAGCGCAGCTTGAGACCGGCACGGACGGCAACGACATCCTTGGTGCGTTCACCTCTGCGGTGAAACAGGTGCTGTCTGGCGGTGCGGGCATCGACCTTTTGCGCGGCGGGCTGGATATCGACATCTTCAAGGGCGGCGCGGGCGATGACGTTATTGACGGTGGCATAGACG
This sequence comes from uncultured Rhodobacterales bacterium, assembly GCA_964590545.1. Lineage (GTDB taxonomy): Bacteria > Pseudomonadota > Alphaproteobacteria > Rhodobacterales > Rhodobacteraceae > Aliishimia. The sequence continues at coordinate 1,967 of CAZPXE010000152.1, forward strand.
AAACCTCTGGCGATATGGTCCTGTTCTCTGGCGGGATTGCGGAATACCTGATCGAATTTGCCGACGACACGGTCGAAGTGCTGGACGAGTTTGGGAACGTCATTCGCGTTGTCGGTGATATCATCGTTAGCCACGTGGATCCTGCCACCGGGCTCGTGGGCGACGGGATCGATGTGATCCGCAATGTCGAGAAGTTCGTTTTTGAAGGCTTGGAAATCACCGCCGCTGATCTTCGAAATGGGCTTGACGTGATGGAGTCCGGCGCCACCGGCAGTTTCGATGGACGGCTCGGAGATCAGCGCGATTATCTGGTCGCGACAGCGGCGGGCAGTACAGGCACAGGTGTCACGCTGAACGGGAAGGGCGGTAACGATCACCTCATCGGTACAGCGTTTTCTGATAACCTCTTTGGCGGCGCAGGCGATGACGTGCTTGACGGTGGGCCAAACCAGCCCGGCGCACTGGACATCCTTAATGGTGGGATCGGCATTGACGAAGTGACCTTTGCGTCCAGCGCGCGTGACACCGGCGAACAGCTTGATCTGGGTGCCGTCGATCGGGGCAGCTCGATCCTGCTCTCAAGTGTCTCGGCGATCGATATCGAGCGGATTGAAGGCTCTGATTACGAGGACGTTCTGTTTGGGCGAGAGGTTCAAAACATCGACGGCGACCCGGCGAACGACACCTATATAGAGCGTCTGGCGGGCGGTGACGGTTCTGACCTTCTGCGCGGTTTTGGCGGCGATGACCGGCTGGAAGGGAATGAAGGCGCAGATATCCTGATCGGCGATGGCGGCGCGAACCAGTATCTGGGCGGTATCGGTGACGACCTGATGATCCTTGACGCCACGACGGTCGGTCAACAGATCGACGGCGGTGACGGGTTCGACACGTTGGTGTATGGCGGTTTGCCAACCATTGTCTCGACCTTCAACGACAGCGATGATGGCTGGACCGCCCCGACCGGGACGCTTACCCGTGAGACGGCGAATGGCCAGCCGGGCGAAGGCGGGTATTTGCAACACATCGACAGCGCTCCTAGCGTCACTGACTACTTCATCGCTCCGGCGAAGTTTCTCGGTGATCAATCCCAGATGTTCGGCGGACGCATTTCCTTCGATCTCGAAAGCCCTGTGGTGTCCAATTACAGCGTTGGCGTGGCCTTGACCGGCGGGGCAAACGGCACGACCCGGCTGGAAGCGGATATCGACATCTTCCGCGATCTCGGTTGGCAGAGTTTTGACATACAGCTGTCGGCGCAAGGGTCATGGCGGGTACACTCGGGCACGAACGGGGAGGGTGCAAAAGCAAGTGACGCCCTTATCCAAGAGGTCCTTTCGAACCTGTCATCGATTGAGCTTCTGACGGATCGCGTCAACGGGGTCGAAACCACCCGGCTGGACAATTTCGTTTTGTCAGCCCTGCCAGTGCAGGATGCCATCCTCTCTGACTTCTCAACGGGTCTGGAAGGGTGGACAACTGTTCTGAAGGCTGGCGGCGCCGAATTTGACGCCGCATTCGGGACAGCCGTCAGCACGGACTGGATAAGTTCTGGCGGAAACGCCGGGGCCTACATGGAGGTGACCAACAGCAACGATAGGTCCTGGGCCGTCGCGCCGGAGAAGTTCCTCGGCGATCAATCCGACAAACTCTATGGCCGCATTGAAGTCGCGTTGAGCAATCAGCAAGGCGGTGCGGGGTACTTTAGCGAACAAGATGAAATCGCCCTTGTCGGCGCGGGCATGACCCTTGTTGCCGACCTGGTGCCACCCAACTATAGCGGAACATGGAACCGCAACGGCGTTTCGCTCGATCCGTCGCTTTGGTTCACGATTGGTCAGCGGACAACGCCTGTTACGCAAAGTGAATTGATGGCGGTCCTGTCCGATCTGGAAGGGCTGTATATCCGCACAGGCTATCGCGCGGGCACCGAACGCTTCGGCATTGATGAAGTGCGCCTTGCGCCGCCCTCTGACGACTTGTCAGCCAAAGCGCTCGACTTCATGAGCCAAACACTGGACGAGTACCCCGTTGCCGAACTCACCGGACGGGTCGATGTGGACGTGGCCGCCGGAACCGTCACCCGCTATGACGCCTCAGATACCCAAATCGCGCAAGACAGCTTCTCTGGCGTGGAACAGATCATCGGCGGCGAACAGTCCGACAACTTTATCGCCGATCTCGCCACACCCGACGCCGAAATCACCCTGCGCGGACAGGGCGGCAATGACAGCTTCACCATCGCCGCAGGCAAACAGGTCGTCGATGGCGGCACCGGTGATGACGCAGTCACCCTGACCGCGCGCGGCTTTGAGCAGGGCGAGCGTTACGATGGCGGCGATGGCATCGACACGCTCGACCTGAGCGGCGTGGACAGCACGAAATGGCGTCTTGATTTCAATGGGGAGCTGCGCGGCGTCGACTGGACCTTGTCCGAAGCAGACCTGCTCGCCTCCCAAGCCGCCAGCGTGGCCAATTTCGAACGCATCCTGACGGGTGAGCATGATGATGTGATCCGGGGCGAGTTCAGCTTTATCGACTCGGGCGCCGGGAATGACGATATCTTCCACGGCCAGTCCGTGACCCATGACGCCAATCTGGGCGAGGGCGATGACTACATCATCAGCTACGCGACCCTTGGCGGCACGATTGATCTGGGCCTTGGCAACGACATTTCGGCAACCTTCGGCGGAACCGATGGCAATGTGCTCACCATCATCGGTGGCCCGGCCACGGCAATCGACGCCGACGGTGAGCCGCTTCCCGAAGATGACGTCTTCCTCCTCGGCTCTGGGCGGAACCATGTGATCGGTGGAGATGGGCAGGATATTGTGTCCTTCGGCTCAAACCTTGTGTTTTCCGGTGTCGATGTCACGCTGGATCTGTCCGATGGCAGCGTCAATGCAGGCGGGGCGTCTGGCCTGACCTTCACAGGTGTCGAAAACGCGTCTGGCGGGACCGGAGACGATATCATCCTTGGCGAAGCCGGGGCGAACCTGCTGATCGGCGGCGCTGGCGATGACCTGATCCTTGGCGAAGGGGTCGGGGTCGATGTGCCCGGCGGTGAAGGCGCAGGAGACGTCCTTTACGGCAATGACGGGAACGACCGCTTGCGCGGGCTGACCGGAGATGACCTGCTGCATGGCGGAACCGGGGACAACATCCTCGAAGGCGGCGACGGCATCGACACGGCCAGCTATTCCTTCGAGGAAATCGGCGCGGTTGGCACTGACGGTGTGGTGCAAAGCATCAACCGGGGCCTGCTGGCAGAAGTCACTGCCGATCTGGGCCTCTTCGGCTCGGGCTCCGCCACGCGCACAATTGTGCTTCATCAGGACGATTTCGAAGGCGGCGTTGCAGGGTATGAAGAATACGGCCACTACACGAACCGCTCTGATACACTGCCCGGTTTTGGCAAACTGGCGGGCCCCTTCTCGATCGCTTCCGCGCCGGAAATGACCAAAACCTTTGACCTTGGCGAAGATGTGGATCTGACCCAACCCATCACCGTCAGCTTCGACTTCATTGAAATCGACGGCTTCAACGGAGAGTCCATCACGGTTGTGATGCCGGGCGGTTCTGTCGCGATCGCTTTCACGGACGGTGTGCCGCAAGCCACCTCCGGCACAGGTTCCACCAATGGCACGATCCCGGCCCCGATTTGGACGGTCCAAACCGATGCGAGCCAGACCGGGGATATCGGCGGCGGAGCAGATACGGACTACGTCCACCGCATCTCCGTCACCTTCCAACCGCAAGGGCAATTCGTGCCCATTGGTTTCGGCAAGGTCGGCTTCGGCTCGGACAAACTGCGCTTCGATAACCTCAAAATCACTGGTGCGACCTCCACAGATACGCTCTCGGATATCGAAAACCTCATCGGCGGTGCGCTGAATGACGAGCTGACCGGCAACAGCCAGGACAATGCCCTCAATGGCGGCGCCGGCGATGATATCCTGCGCGGGCTGGGCGGCGATGACGTGCTGCTCGATGGCGCAGGCGCGGATGTGGTTGAGGCCGGAGATGGGGATGACACAGTTGTCGCCGGACGCGGCAGCGATGACGGGCGCGGCGACAGCTATGATGGCGGCGCAGGCATCGACACGCTGGACTACTCCGGTCTGCAAACAGGTGTTTCGCTGAATGCGGCCGGGCAAATTTCGATGACCTATGACGTGGACGCGCCGGTCTGGGCCGACACGCAAACGATGGAGGCGCGCAGCTTCGGCAGCGCAAACTATACGCCGCGCGACATTGCGCAGGCGTTGGACCCGGACATGGCGGATGGCACAGATGATCTGCTGCGCGATCTGTCGGATATCCCGGACCCTGCGAGCCTGATCGACACGCCAACCCAATCCGTCAGCTCAACCGGGTCGTACACTGGTTTCGAAGTCGCGATCGGCAGTGACTTTGATGACGGCTTCCAGTTCGGCAATGGCCTGATCCGCGCAGAAGGCGGGCTGGGTGACGATTTCTACAACCTTGAAAGCGAGAGCGCGGCGGTCATCGTAGAAGAGTTTGATGGCGGTTATGACATCGCCTTGGTGGCGTTCAGCTATGTCCTGGCAGACCATCTTGAACAGGTTGAAATGTTCGATGGCGATGCGTGGGATCTGACCGGAAACTCGCGAGACAACTTCCTGGCTGCCAACAACTCCGACAACCGTATCGAGGGCGCCTTCGGGCAGGACACGCTACTGGGCTTTGGCGGCGATGATATCCTGATCGGCGGGCTGGGCGATGACTTGCTAGACGGCGGTTCGGGCGTGGACACGGCCAGCTACGAAGGGGCGGGGGGGCGTGTTGCCGTGTTCCTGAACAAAGCGCCTGCCGATGTCGGAAGCGGGCAGGGGGTCGACACCTTTGTCAGCATCGAAAACATCATCGGCTCCGATTTCGACGACCGCATCGTGGGCGATGGCGCAGACAACACCCTCTGGGGCGGTATCGGCGATGACGTGATCATCGGCAATGCGGGTGATGATACGATCCACGGAGAGCGCGGCGATGACCAACTGATCGGCTCTGGCGGCAATGACATGATCTTTGGCGGTGCGGGGGCGGATGTAATCGACGGTCTTGGCGGGGCCGATGTGCTCAACGGTGAAGGCGGCGACGATACGATCAACGGTGGTACCGGCGTCGACAACATCATTGGTGGCGGTGGCAAGGACGATATCTTTGGCCTGTTCGGCGCAGATTTCCTCTTCGGCGGCACCAATGACGACAACATCCGCGCGGGCGGGTCGGGCGATACGGTCCATGGCGGAAATGGTAATGACCGGCTGGTGGGCGGTAACGGCAAAGACACGCTGTGGGGCGGGCAGGACAATGATGTGCTCTTCGGCGGCTCCGGCACGGGCGGTGGCGACGGGCTGCGGGACGAATTCGTCTTCAAATCCGCGGCCAATGGCGGCGGTGGCTTCGATATCATCCGCGATTTCGAGAACAACATCGACAAGCTCGACCTGAGCGAGAGCGGGTATACTGATTTCGCAGACGTGCTCGCCGATGCGAGCGAAATCGGCGCGGATCTGGAAATCAACTTCGACTTCGGCGGCACAGTC
>CAZPXE010000153.1:0-7477 GCA_964590545.1 uncultured Rhodobacterales bacterium
CATCTTGCCTTCCGTATCGGCCCGGATCGCGGCGTTGTTCATCAGAATACCGGACTGGTATTCGGGCGCGTGGTGATAGCCGAAGGCGACATTCTCCCACGCTTGGTAATCCATGATCAGCCCTTCGCGCTGACGGTCTTCGGGCACATGGGCGATGCCCGCCGCGCGGCGCGACTGCCCGTCCGAGAGTTTGCCTGTCAGGTCCAGCGCCTGCCCGCTGACGGTGATCGCCCCGCTGCCATGGCTGATCCCGCCCAGCACTTCCAGCAATTCCGACTGTCCGTTCCCGGCGACCCCGGCGATGCCGACGATTTCGCCCGAGCGCACTTGCAAATCAATGCCGCGCAGCCGTTCGACCCCTTGCTCGTCCACGACGCGCAAATCCTGCACATCCAGCACAACCGATCCCGGCACTGCCGGGGTTTTATCCACGCGCAGCAAGACCTTACGGCCCACCATCAGTTCCGCGAGCTGCTCGGGCGAGGTTTCGGCGGTTTTCACGGTCGCTGTCATCTCGCCCCGGCGCATCACGCTGACCGTGTCGGTGATATCCATGATCTCGCGCAGTTTGTGGGTGATGAGGATGATGGTTTTGCCTTCCTCCTTCAGCCGCCCCAAAATGCGGAAGAGTTGATCTGCCTCTGCTGGGGTCAGCACCCCGGTCGGCTCGTCTAGGATCAGGATATTGGCCTGCCGGTAGAGCGCCTTCAGGATCTCTACCCTTTGCTGCATCCCAACGCCGATCTCTTCGATCACTGCGTCCGGGTCGACTTTTAGTTCATACTCTTCCGACAATTCCGCCAGTGTCTTGCGCGCCTTGGCGAGCGAGGTGCCAAGCGACCAGCCATCCTCGGCCCCCAGCACGATGTTTTCGAGGACGGTGAAATTCTCAACCAGCTTAAAATGCTGGAACACCATCCCGATCCCGGCGGCGATGGCGGCTTGGCTGTCGGGGATTAGCGTCTTGTTCCCACTGATAAAAATCTCACCCTTGTCGGCTTTATAGAAGCCATAGAGAATTGACATCAACGTGGATTTTCCGGCGCCGTTCTCGCCAATAATCCCGTGGATCGTGCCGGGCATCACGCGGATGGAGATGTCTTTATTTGCCTGAACCGGGCCGAAGGCTTTGGAAATGCCTTTCAATTCAATGGCTGGTGCCTGCTCGGACATGTCAATTACCCCCACCGGTTGTCAAAAGGGCCGCACCGCTTGCACGGCGCGGCCCTCGAATTTTGAAAATTCGACCGCCTGAAGGCAGTCGATGCGCGTATCAGAAGCTCAGTGCGGGGCAGCTGTCGTCGGACATGTAGTCATGCACCGCCAACTCACCGCCTGCGATCTTGGCAGAGGCTTCATCGACCGCCATTTTCATCTCGTCGCTGACAAGCTCGGCGTTGTTTTCATCCAGCGCGTAGCCCACGCCGCCATTGGCCAGACCCATGACGTTAAAGCCCGTTTCCATGTCCACGCCATCGGTGAAGGCGGAATAGACCGCATTGTCGACGCGTTTCATCATGGAGGTCAGGACCTTGCCCGGGTGCAGGTAGTTCTGGTTGCTGTCCACGCCGATCGACAGGATGCCTTCGTCGGCTGCGGTTTGCAGAACGCCTACGCCTGTGCCGCCTGCCGCAGCATACACAACGTCCGCGCCTTGCGCGATTTGTGCTTTGGTCAGCTCAGACCCTTTCACCGGGTCATTCCACGCTGCCGGGGTCGTGCCGGTCATGTTGGCAACGACTGTTGCGTCCGGGTTGACCGCTTTCACGCCTTGGGCATAGCCACACGCAAACTTGCGGATCAGTGGGATATCCATGCCGCCGATGAAGCCGACCGTGCCGGATTTCGACGCTTTCGCCGCCATCATGCCGACGAGGTAGGAGCCTTCGTGTTCGTTAAACACGACAGAGCGGACGTTGGGCTTGTCGACCACCATGTCGATGATGGTGAATTTGGTGTCGGGGAAGTCCGCCGCGACTGTGTCGAGCGCGTTGGCAAAGGCAAAGCCGGCCATCACGATGGGGTTTGAACCTGCTTCAGCAAAGCGGCGCAGGGCTTGTTCACGCTGGGCTTCGGATTGCAGTTCAATTTCGCGGAACGAGCCGCCGGTTTCTTCAGCCCAACGCTGCGCGCCGCTAAAGGCCGCTTCGTTGAAAGATTTGTCGAACTTGCCGCCAAGGTCAAAGATGATGGCAGGGTCGGCCATTGCAGCGCCGACGCTAAGGGCAGTTGCGGCAACAGCGCCGAGAAGCGATTTCATCATGGTCATGTGGTGATGTCTCCCGTTGTCATGGTGCGCGCCAGTATGCTCGCGGCCGAGGCGCGGCGGCTGGTTAGGCGCGATTGTGCAACATTAGGGCGAGATGGGGCGGGAGGGTCAACCGATTCTGATTGATTTTGACCGCATGGTCAGCGTTATCGCTACGTCAACGCGCACCGCATAGTCACCGCGTCCACTTTCGCCCCGTCTGCGCGGCGATAATAGGCCGGGCGGCGACCTGATTCTTCGAACCCGTAGCTTGCATAAAGGGCGAGGGCCGCGTCATTATCCGCCGCCACTTCCAGATGCACGACCTCTGCCTCTTGGAAAAGCAGGCTCAGCAGCGCGCCTGCCTTGCCTTCCCGGCGATGTTCAGGCGAGACGCAAAGAGTAATGATTTCGGCCTCTGGCGGGATCATGCTGGCGATCAGGAAGCCGTGCGAGACCGTCACGAGATGTACCATGGGCTGATCGAGCAGGTTCCAAAGCTCCGACTCCGACCATGGCGCATCGGGGAAACAAAGCGCATGCAGCGCGGCCATATCGTCAAGCGTCATCGAGGATCACCGGAGGTTTTTCCCGCGACGGTGCCGCGTCGGCGGGTTTGATATAGAGTGGGGCTGGGCGCGCGCCGGGCGTGCGCTCCGCTGCAATTTCGGCCATGGCCCGAATATGCGCCGCCCCATCAAACTGCGCTGAAAGCGCATAGCCATCTGGCAGAGCCGGGACCAAAGCTGGCGGCACATCGCTTGCGAAATCTATCACATAGGCCTGATCGCGCGGCGCTGGCACCGCCACTTTATCTTGCCGCGACAACAGCCGCGTGGTGTCAAATGTGGACACGCCAATCGCAGGGATACTTAGCCCAAGCGCCAGCCCGCGTGCGGCGGCCACAGAAATCCGAATGCCCGTAAAATTCCCCGGCCCGATCCCGACCCCGATCCGGTCCAGATCCGGCCAACCAAGCCCATGCCGCCCCAGCATTTCTTCCAGCAGGGGCATCAACCTCTCGGCCTGTCCGCGCGCCATCTCCTCGGCCACGGCCTCTAGTACCGCGCCACCTCGCCACAGCGCGGCTGCGCAATGGGGCATAGAGGTATCAAAGGCCAGAAGCATCGTCATTCCAGCACCTTACCGCACAAGCTGCGCAGGTGGAATTGCCAAACAGCACTGCACAGGAGCAATTTCAGCGCGGCTTAGCAGCCGACAGTTGCGCCCGTCCGCTGGCCGAATTGCGCGGCAAATCGTCTTCTATGTGAAGCCAATTGGCTTTTTCATCGTAGTGGCTGTGGGACTTAGGTGGGAACGCGTCGATATCATCGAACAAGCCAAGCGGGACATAGACTTGATCTGGCAAGTAGTCGAACGTCGCCGCCAAGGCCGAGCCGCATTTTGGGCAAACCCAACGATCTACGCCCGGTACTGTGGAAAACGCATCACCCAAACTTGGCGTGAATTTCAGATCGTCAGGCGAAAACGCAGCGAAGGCAGCAACCGGCGCACCCGTCCAACGGCGGCAGGATGCACAATGGCAAAATGAGACTGTCTGTGGTGCGCAAGCCCGTAGCCGGACGAACCCGCAATAGCATTGGCCCCGATGGGCCGTCATACTGCGACCGGGCGCACCTCTGTCACTTCAGGGATGTAGTGGCGCAGCAGGTTCTCGATCCCCATTTTCAGCGTCAGGGTCGAGGAGGGGCAGCCCGCGCAGGCCCCTTGCATATGCAGGTAAACAACGCCGCGATCAAAGCCGTGGAAGGTGATATCTCCGCCATCCTGGGCCACGGCTGGGCGCACGCGGGTGTCGAGGAGTTCCTTGATCTGGCCAACGACGACCGAGTTTTCGCCATCATCTTCTGCGTGGCCTGATTTCACCTGCGCATCTGCCGCCATGACCGGCTGACCCGATTGGAAATGCTCCATAATCGCGCCAAGCAGGGCGGGTTTGAGATGATCCCATTCGGTGCCGTCATCCTTGGTTACCGTCACGAAATCATGGCCGAAGAACACGCCTGTGACGCCTTGCACTGAAAACAGACGTGCCGCCAAGGGTGAGGCGCCGTTTGCCGCATCGGCGCTTGGGAAATCCGCTGTGCCAGCTTCCAGCACGGTCTGGCCGGGCAGGAATTTCAACGTTGCGGGGTTCGGGGTGGATTCGGTTTGGATGAACATATCTGAGAACTCCAGTCAGGTTCCTCAAAATATGCGGGCTTGGGGGCAGGAAGTCAATGGATTAGAATTATTCTAACTTGCGCCTGCTTTCAATTCCAGCAAGTCCCATCGGTTGCCGAACGGGTCGCGAAAAACGGCCACTGTGCCATAGGGCTCTTGCCGGGGCGTTTCCTCGAACGTCACACCAGCTGCCACCATCCGCGCGTGATCGCCTGCAAAATCATCCGTATGCAGGAAAAAACCCACGCGCCCTCCGCTCTGTCGCCCAATCGCGGCGCGTTGTTCGTCATTCACCGCTTGCGCGAGCAGCAACGCGCAGCCGCCACCCCTAGGTCGCACCATGACCCAGCGCTTGCCGCCGCCCTGATCCTCGTCCGCAATCAGGTCAAACCCCATCACATCGACATAGAACGCCAGCCCTTCGGCATAGCTTGGCACCACCAGCGCCACTGCGCCCAAGCGCTGCGTCATGTGATCGCTTCGAGTTTTTCCTTGCTCAGATCCCCCGGCACGATCGTGATCGGCACCGGAAGCGCGCCTGCGCTGCGGCTGAGTTGCGTGACCAGCGGGCCGGGGCCCTTGTTGTCCGTCCCGGCGCCCAGAACCAAAACGCCAATCTCTTTATCTTCTTGAACTTGAGAGATTATTTCCGTCAAAGGCTCGCCCTCGCGGATCACCAGTTCCGGCTCGACATGCTGTTTGTCGCGCATCCATTTGGCGAAAACCTCGAAATGGACCTTAATCCGCTCGCGCGCCTCCTCGCGCATCACTGCGCCGACGCCGATCCAGTGATTGAACTCGTCCGGCGGGATCACAGACAGGATCGTCACACCGCCCCCGGTATGGGCCGCGCGCATTGCGGCGAAGCGCATGGCGTTCAGGCATTCGCGGGTGTCATCGAGTACGACAAGGAATTTTCGCATGGGGGATCGTCCAGTTGGGTGCGCTAAACATGGCGAAAGCCTGCCTTGTGCGCAACCCGTCCCGGGTTACGACCGGGACGGTTGGGTCTTATTCCGACCCGGCCCAGTCCCAATACATTTCGCGCACGCGGCGTGTGATTGGCCCCGCCTGATACTGCACCTCGTCAAAGGCTGTCACGGCTGTCACCTTGTTCATATTGCCGGACATGAACACTTCGTCCGCCGCTTCGAAATCGGCATAGGTCAACACGGTTTCATGCACCTTGATCCCATCCGCGCGCATATTGGTTATGTGCCGCCCGCGTGTGATACCCGACAGAAAGGTGCCATTGGGGATGGGGGTAAATACTTCGCCATCTTTGGCCATGAACACGTTCGCCGTCGCCGTTTCGGCCACGTTGCCCATCGCATCCGTCACCAGCGCGTTGTTGAACCCTTTGCTGCGCGCCTCGACGAGCATCCGGGCGTTGTTGGGGTAAAGGCAGCCAGCTTTTGCGTTCACCACCGCATCTTCGAGAACGGGGCGGCGGAACTGCGTGCGCGTGAGTGTGACTGACGCCTCCGCCGGGGCAAGGGGGATTTCCTCAAGACAGATGCAAAACCCGGTCTCGTCCTTTTGTGGTACGATCGCGGTGATATCCCCGTGAATGCCCCAATACATCGGGCGGATGTAGACGGCTGCGTCTTTGGGGTAGAGTTTCAACCCTTCCCACACAATCGCTACCATATCTTCCGTGCTCACCGTTGGGTTCAGCATCAACGCCTCGGCGCTGCGGTTCACCCGTGCGCAATGGGCTTCCAGATCCGGTGCGACCCCATGCACAAAGCGCGCGCCATCAAAGACGGAACTGCCCAGCCACGCACCATGATCGCCCGCGGACATGATCGCCGTGTCGCCCTCATGCCATGTGCCATTGTAATAGGTGCGGATATTGGTGCCGGTTGCCATGCGCTGGGTCCTCCTCGTTGCGGCGACGTTAGGCGCGCATAGGTCAGAGGTCCAGACCTTGTAAGCGACTTAAACCAGCCGCCCCCACAGGTCATATTCGCCAGCTTCGTCGACCTCAACGGTCACGATCTGCCCCGGTTCTAGCGCCTCATGGCCTTCATCAATGAACAGGTTTCCGTCAATTTCCGGCGCGTCGGCCTTGGTCCGGCAGGTCGCGGCGTCACCCTCGACCAAGTCCACGATCACGTCCATCCGCTGCCCGACCTTGGCGGCCAGCTTTGCCTCGGAAATGGCCTGCGCCTTTTCCATGAACCGCTCCCAGCGCTCTTGCTTGATCTCGGGCGCAACATGATCCGGCAGCGCGTTTGACCGTGCCCCATCCACATTTTCGTACTGAAAACAGCCCACGCGGTCGAGTTGCGCTTCATCCATCCAATCCAGCAACGTCTGGAATTCCGCTTCTGTCTCACCGGGATAGCCGACGATAAAGGTCGAGCGCAGCGTGATTTCCGGGCAAATCGCCCGCCATTCCGCAATCCGATCCAACGTCTTTTCCGCAGCCGCAGGCCGCGCCATCCGCCGCAACGTGTCCGGGTGCGCGTGTTGGAAGGGAATGTCGAGATAAGGCAGCACCAGCCCGTCGGCCATCAGCGGGATTACCTCGCGCACATGGGGGTAGGGATAGACGTAGTGCAGCCGCACCCATGCGCCGAGATGGCCCAAATCCCGCGCCAGATCGGTGATATGCGCGCGGTGTCCATTGGCCTCGGCGTGTTTGGTATCAACACCGTAAGCCGAGGTGTCTTGGCTGATGACCAGCAGCTCCTTCACACCAGCTTCCACCAGCCGCTCCGCCTCTCGCATCACCGCATGTGCGGGGCGCGAGGCGAGCCGTCCGCGCATATCCGGGATGATGCAAAACTTGCACTTATGATTGCAGCCTTCGGAAATTTTCAAATAGGAATAATGCCTTGGCGTCAGGCTCACGCCACTTGCCGGCAGCAAATCCACAAACGGATCCGGGCTGGGCGGCACAGCGGCGTGCACCGCATCCAGCACCTGCTCATATTGATGCGGCCCGGTCACGGCGAGGACTTTCGGATGCGCCCCGGTGATATATTCCGGGTTCGCGCCCAAACAGCCCGTGACAATCACGCGGCCATTCTCGTCCAG
>CAZPXE010000154.1:0-7445 GCA_964590545.1 uncultured Rhodobacterales bacterium
CGCGCGCAGCGTTTCCAGAAAGCCCCACATCGGCAGCATATTGGTCTGCCAGCCCTTGTCGAAATCCGCTTCCGCCTCGCCCGAAACGATAGAGGCGAGGAAATAGATCACATCATAGGCGCGCTCGCCGAGGTTCTGCATGGCAAGCGCGTTGGTGACAGAGCCGATGATCTGTGCGCCGGTGGCCGAGCGTTTTGGAAAGCTCAGATCGAACAGGTCCACCTGCGCGTCCGGCTGGGTTTGTGCAATGCGCTGGGCGAGCTTTTGGCCGATCATGCCGCCGCCGCCGAGGATCAGGATTTTTGTCATGTTGCTTCCCTTTTTGCGCGCCGCGTCTTGGGTCTGTGTTCCAGATCAGGCCCCGAACGGTCAAGGCCCCTCGCATCTGGCGCGCTCTGATCGCGCAATTCCGCCATGGTCAATCCGCGCCCTTTGACATACGCTAACGCAATCGGCGCGCGGGTCCAGAGGGCCTTTTGCGGGCTTGTTTTTTCCCCGTTCTGTCGGGGATACCAAGATCAATTCTAGGCCTGCCCAGCGGGCCTCGCCACATCGGAAAACCGAGGGCGGACGAGGGGAAAGATATGTCAAACCAACGTCTTGCAGGAAAACGCGCGCTGGTGACGGCGGCGGGCCAAGGGATTGGCCGCGCCTCGGCGCTGGCGATGGCGGCAGAAGGCGCGCAGGTCTTTGCGACGGATATAAGCACCGCGGCGTTATCTTCGATTCGGGATGAGAATCACGAAAATATCGAAATTTTCGAACTCGACGCGATGGACGATGACAGCATCCGCAAGGGCGTTACACTCGCCGCGCCGGATGTGCTGTTCAACTGTGCTGGCTTTGTGCATCACGGCTCGGTTCTGGAGGCAACAGATGACGAGTGGGACTTTGCCTTCTCGCTCAACGTCCGGTCCATGTGGCGCACCATGCGTGCCGCTTTGCCATGGATGTTGGAGCGTGGCGGTGGGTCGATCGTCAACATGTCTTCGGCGTGCTCATCCGTGATCGGCGCGCCGAACCGGTTCATCTACGGCACCACCAAGGCGGCGGTGATCGGGATGACCAAATCTGTCGCGGTCGATTACATCAAACAGGGTATCCGCTGTAACTGCATCTGCCCCGGCACAGTGGAAAGCCCAAGCTGGCATGACCGTGTGAAGGCTTTGGGGGAAGAGATGGGCAGTTACGAGGCCGCAATGGAAGCCTTCGTAGCGCGTCAGCCGATGGGGCGTGTGGCAACGGCAGAGGAGATCGCCGCGCTGGTGGTTTATCTGGCGAGCGATGAGAGCGGGTTCACCACCGGGCAGCCCCACATCATTGACGGCGGGTGGTCGGGCTGACGTCCGAGATGCGAGTTTATTTTGCCAAGCGAAGCAGGGGCGCGCGCGCCCGGCAGACAGATGAGGAATAGATGACAAAGAAGGTCGAGCTGCGATCGCAGAAATGGTTCAACAACCCGGACAATCCCGAGATGACGGCGCTCTATCTAGAGCGATATCTGAACTACGGGCTGACGCGGGAAGAGTTGCAATCGGGCAAGCCAATCATTGCGATTGCGCAGACGGGGAGCGACCTAAGCCCCTGTAATCGCCATCATATCGAACTGTCCAAGCGCGTGCGCGACGGGGTGATCGCGGCGGGTGGTACAGTGATCGAAGTGCCCGTGCACCCGATTCAAGAGACGGGCAAGCGCCCCACAGCCTCGCTGGATCGGAACCTTGCGTACCTGAGCCTTGTTGAGAGCCTGTTTGGCTATCCGCTGGACGGGGTCGTGCTGAATATCGGCTGCGACAAGACCACGCCTGCGCTGTTGATGGCGGCGGCGACGGTGAATATCCCGGCGATTGCCCTGTCGGTCGGGCCGATGCTGAACGGTTGGTGGCGCGGCGAGCGGGCCGGGTCCGGCACGGTGATCTGGAAAGCGCGCGAGATGCTGGCGGCGGGTGAGATCACCTCGGACGAGTTTATCGAACTGGCGGCAAGTTCCGCGCCATCGGTGGGCTATTGCAACACAATGGGCACGGCGACCACGATGAATTCTCTAGCCGAGGCGCTTGGGATGCAACTGCCGGGAAGTGCCGCGATTCCAGCGCCTTACCGTGAACGTGGGCAGATTTCCTATGAAACCGGCAAGCGCATTGTCGAAATGGTGCATGAGGATCTGCGCCCCTCCGACATCATGACGCGCGCGGCGTTTGAGAATGCGATTGTCATCAATTCGGCCATTGGCGGGTCGACCAACGCACCGATCCACCTGAACGGCGTGGCGCGGCATTTGGGCGTGCCGCTGGACAATGATGATTGGCAGAAATTCGGCCATCACATCCCGCTGATCGTGAACCTGCAACCGGCCGGGAAATACTTGGGCGAGGATTATCAGCAGGCGGGCGGTGTGCCGGCTGTTATCGGGGAGTTGCTGGACGCTGGGCTGTTGCCGCATCCGGACGTGATCACGGCCAATGGCAAGACCATGGCCGAGAACTGCGGCGGTGTGCGGTCGGGCAATGAAGACGTGATCCTGCCGGTCTCAAACCCGCTGGTGGCGGAGGCGGGGTTCATCAACCTCAGCGGTAATCTGTTTGACAGTGCGATCATGAAAACCTCGGTGATCTCGGACGGCTTCCGCGCGCAGTACCTGTCGAACCCGGACGATCTGAATGCGTTTGAAGGCCGGGCCGTGGTGTTCGACGGGCCGGAGGATTTCCATCACCGTATCGACGACGAGGCCGAGGGGATTGACGAAGGCTGCATCCTCTTCATGCGCGGCGCGGGGCCGAAGGGCTATCCCGGCGCGGCGGAGGTCGTGAACATGCGCCCGCCCGCTTACCTTCTGAAACGGGGCGTTGAGGCGCTTCCGTGCATTGGCGATGGGCGGCAATCTGGCACCTCTGGATCGCCATCGATCCTGAACGCCTCGCCCGAGGCGGCGGCGGGGGGCGGTTTGGCACTGCTGCAAACCGGGGACCGGGTGCGGATCGATCTGAACACCTGTTCGGCGGATATGCTGGTGGACCCGGCGGAATTGGCCGAACGCGCGCGGGCGCTGGAGGCGGCGGGCGGGTTCGAAATGCCGGACAGCCAGACGCCTTGGCAGGAGATGTTCCGCGAAAAGGTTGGTCGTTTGGACGAGGGTATGACGCTGGATGGCGCGCCTAAATATCGCGATATTTCGCGGCGGTTTATGCCGCGCGACAATCACTAAGGTTGGCATTGGGAACGGTGGGTCAATGACCTACCCAAGGACGGGATTGGTGGGCAAATTGCCCACCCTACGGAGGAAAAAGACATGAAACTGGTGCGTTATGGAGAAGTTGGGGCCGAGAAGCCGGGGCTGATGGATGGCGATGTGCTGCGCGATTTGAGCGGGCATATTGACGACATCACCGGCGCGACGCTGGACGACGCGACGCTGGACAGGTTGCAGGCGATTGATCCGGCGAGCCTTCCTGTCGTTGCGGGCGACCCGCGCATTGGGCCCTGCGTTGGCAATATCGGCAAGTTTCTGTGCATCGGCCTGAACTATATCGACCATGCGGAGGAGACGGGCGCGGCCATCCCCGAGCACCCCATCCTGTTCTTCAAGGCGAACTCCGCCATCGTTGGCCCGAATGACGATGTGGTCATGCCGCGCGGCTCGGAGAAGACGGATTGGGAAGTGGAACTCGGCGTCGTCATCGGCAAAGAGGCGAAATATGTCAGCAAGGACGACGCGCTGGACTATGTGGCGGGCTATTGCGTGGTCAATGACGTGTCCGAGCGGCACTTTCAGGCGAACCTGACCGGGCAATGGACCAAGGGTAAATCCTGCGACACGTTCGGCCCGACCGGGCCGTGGCTGGTGACTCGGGATGAGGTTGCCGATCCGCAGAACCTTGGGATGCGGCTGGATGTGAACGGCAATATGATGCAGTTCGGGAACACGAGCACGATGATCTTCACTGTGGCACAGATTATCGAGCATCTGAGCCAGCTTTTTACCTTGCATCCGGGCGATGTGATCTCGACCGGGACGCCGCCGGGTGTGGGGCTGGGTATGAAGCCTGATCCGGTCTTTTTGAAAGTCGGCGATGTGATGGAGCTCGAGATTGACGGGTTGGGCGTGCAGCGCCAGACCGTGAAGCAGGATGCCTGATCTTCTGCAAATCTGCGGCATGACGGATGAGATGCGAACGCGGCTTGAGGCTGCGTTCACGATCCACCAAGAGCCTTCAGAGGCGATCACGCATATACTGACGGATGGCCATTTGGGGGTGCAGCCGGAGGTGATGGCGGCCTGCCCGAACCTCAAATTGGTGTCCAGCTATGGCGTGGGCTATGACGCGATTGATGCGAATGCCGCGCGGGCGCGAGGCGTGGTTGTTACGCACACGCCGGATGTGCTGAATTCCGAGGTGGCGACGACGGCAGTGATGCTGATGCTGGCATGCTATCGCGAGTTTCTGCGCGACGAGGCCTATGTGCGGTCCGGTAGTTGGGCGACGAAGGGCAGCGCGCCGCTCACCCGCTCGCCGGACAATCAGGTGGTTGGCATCCTTGGGATGGGCCGCATCGGGCGGGCGATTGCCGAAAAGCTGGCGCCTTGGAACCCGACGATCCTGTATCATTCCCGCAATTCCAAAGACGTGACATATGAATACGTTGCCGACCTGATCGAAATGGCGCAGCGCTGTGATGTGCTGATCTGTATAACCCCCGGCGGCGCGGCGACAGAAAACTTGGTGAATGCCGAGGTGATAGGCGCACTTGGGTCAAAAGGGACGCTGATAAACATATCGCGCGGGTCAGTTGTGGATGAAACCGCGCTGATCGCCGCTTTGCAATCTGGCAAGCTAGGCTGGGCTGGATTGGACGTGTTCGAACAAGAGCCGCAGGTGCCAGAGGCGCTGCGCGCGCTGTCCAACGTCGTTCTGTTGCCGCATGTTGGCAGCGCAACGCACGAGACGCGCGCGGCTATGGGTAAACTGGCGGTCGATAATCTGTTGCAACATCTCGCGGATGGAACCGTCAAAACTCCGGTGCCGGAATGTCAGTCGATGTAACGCAAATCGGTGATATGCGATCGGCTTTGACCCGTCGCAGGCACGCTGCCTTCAAAAAAGCTTGTGCCCGGGCTGTCGAGGGAACAGCCCGGGCACAACCTGTCGAAAATTGTGCTTTAGTAGGTCTGCATCACCAGACCAGAGGACCGGTCCACGGCAAAATGCGCGCGGCCTGTGCCGTCGTGGAATTCGATGCAGCGCACGTTCCAGACATCATCCGACAACCCTTGGGCCATCGACACGATTTCGGAACAGATAAAGCCGCTTGTGTTAATCTGACGCTCGGTTTGCCCAAAGTCGTCCAACCCGCCCTGCGGGGTGAAGGCATTTGCGGCAAAGGCTGCGCCGAACAGGGCGATGGCGCCCAACAAACGAAACATGGCAAGTCTCCTTTTCCCGGATACGGTGTATGCATGGTTAATGGCGAAACATGTCCAAACTTGGGGGAGAAAGCATGAAGATTGTGTCCGTTCGGGGGCGGTTTTTTGCCATTCCGCTGGATGAGGTGCTGGTGGATGCCAAGCATGGCGACCATTCGCATTTCCATCTGATCACGGCGACGGTGGAGCTAGAGGATGGGTCGGTCGGCACCGGCTACACCTACAATGGTGGGCGCGGGGGGCATGCGACGGTTGCCATGATCAACCACGACCTTGCGCCGTTTCTTGTGGGACAGGAGGCGTCCGAGGTAGAGGCGCTTTATGACGCGATGCAGTGGCATATGCATTATGTGGGCCGTGGCGGCATCGTGAGTTTCGCGATTTCTGCGCTCGATATCGCTCTGTGGGACTTGCGCGGCAAGGCGAGCGGGCAGGCGCTTTGGCAGATGGCAGGCGGGGCCGGGACGAGCTGCAACGCTTACGGTGGGGGGATTGATCTGGCCTATAGCCAAGACAAGCTCTGCGCCCATGTGCAGGGTTATCTTGATGCCGGGCTAAACGCGGTGAAGATCAAGGTGGGCCAGCCGCAGATGCAAACAGATATAGACCGCATCCGCGCGGTGCGGGCGCAGATTGGCCCGAAAGCGGGGTTTGCGATGGATGCCAATTACTCGCTCAGCCGGGATCAGGCTATCGCCTTGGCCCGCGCCGTGCAGGACCAGAACCTGATGTGGTTCGAAGAGCCGATCATTCCCGACGATTACCCCGGTTACGCCGTCGTCGGGGCCGAGAGCGGAATTCCTGTGGCGCAAGGTGAGAACCTGCACACGATCCACGAATTCGAGATGGCGCTAGAGCAAGGCAACCTTGCCTTCATCCAGCCCGACGCGTCGAATTGCGGGGGGATCACCGGGTGGCTGCAAGTCGCGGAACTGGCCAAGCAACATGGCGTCCCGGTGTGCAGTCACGGGATGCAGGAACTCCACGTCTCGCTTCTGTCCGGCGTTGGCTCTGACGGGTGGCTTGAGGTTCATTCCTTCCCCATCGACCGCTACACCCACCGGCCCTTGGTGATCCAGAACGCCAAGGCGCTCGCACCGGATATACCGGGCGTTGGGGTCGCGTTTGATTGGGAGCGGATCACGCAGTTTGAAGTGACGTGATGTCCGAAGGCCGCACAGACACATTCTAACTCTTGCATATTTTCTGTACTCGACCACATTGTCAGTCAAGACAGGAGAGTTGCCATGACACTGCCCGACATCGCGCTTGAGACCCGCCCCGAGGTTCACGCCTTCTTCGATCCCAAGTCGAACACGATCAGTTACGTGGTCAAAGACCCGGCCAGCCCGGCCTGCGCAGTGGTCGATGCGGTGATGGAGTTTGACATGGCCGCTGGGCGGCTGACCCATGAGCTGTCCGACCAGATGATCGCCTTCATTCGCGATAAGGGGCTGGATTTGCAGTGGATTATTGAAACCCATGTGCATGCCGATCACCTGTCCGGCGCGCCCTATATCCAACAGGCGCTGGGCGGGAAGATCGGGATTGGTGAGCATATCACGACCGTTCAGGACACGTTCGGCAAGATTTTCAACGAAGGGACCGAGTTTCAGCGGGACGGTTCGCAATTCGACGCGCTGTTCACCGATCTGGACCGCTATCAGGTGGGCGAGATGACCTGCCATGTGCTGCACACGCCGGGCCACACGCCTGCCTGCAATGTGCATATCATGGGCGATGCGGTCTTTGCCGGGGATACGCTGTTCATGCCTGATGGCGGCTCGGCCCGTGCGGATTTCCCCGGCGGTGATGCGGGGCAGCTTTATGACAGCATCACGCGGGTTCTGTCCTTGCCGCAGCAGATGCGCCTGTTTGTCTGTCACGACTACGGCCCCGGCGGACGCGAAATCGCGTGGGAGACGACGATTGGCGAGGAGCGGCGTGCCAATATCCACGTAGGTGGCGGGGTCAGCCGGGAGGCGTTTGTGAAAATGCGCGAGGACCGTGACGAGACCTTGTC
>CAZPXE010000155.1:0-7422 GCA_964590545.1 uncultured Rhodobacterales bacterium
CGGTTGGAGCGTCCGCGTCTTTGATCCCGATCCTGAGGCGGAGCGCAAGATTGGCGAGGTGCTGGACAACGCCCGCCGGTCCTTGCCGGGGCTCTTGGACACCAGCCTGCCGGATGAGGGGGCGCTGAGCTTTCACGGCACCATTGCCGAGGCCGTGCAGGGCGCGGATTGGATACAGGAAAGCGTGCCGGAGCGGCTCGACATCAAGCATCGCGCGCTGGCAGAGATGCAGGCGGCTTGCGAGGCGGGCGCGATTATCGGTTCCTCGACCTCTGGCTTTAAGCCCTCGGAACTGCAAGAGGGGGCCGCGCGGGCGGGGCAGATCATGGTCTGTCACCCGTTCAACCCGGTCTATTTGCTTCCCTTGATTGAGGTGGTCGGCACCGATGCCAACGCGCTGGAGACGCTGGATAAAGCGGATGCATTGCTGAAATCCGTCGGGTTCTTTCCGCTGCGGGTGCGCAAGGAAATTGACGCTCATATCGCCGACCGTTTTCTGGAGGCGGTGTGGCGCGAGGCGCTGTGGCTGGTCAAGGACGGCATCGCCACGACCGAGGAGATTGACGAGGCGATCCGCATGGGTTTCGGCATCCGCTGGGCGCAGATGGGGCTGTTTGAGACCTATCGCGTGGCGGGCGGTGAAGCGGGGATGAAGCATTTCATGGCGCAGTTCGGCCCGGCGCTGAAATGGCCATGGACCAAGCTGATGGATGTGCCGGAGTTCACCGATGAGTTGGTCGATTTGATCGCGGGCCAGTCCGACGCGCAATCGGGTCATATGTCGATCCGCGAATTGGAGCGGGCGCGCGATACAAACCTCGTTTCAATGATGCGCGCACTCAAGGCGCAGGATTGGGGCGCGGGGGCGGTGCTGAATGCTCAGGAAGAGGGGTTGCGGGCTGGCACGGCGCTGACGGCGCGGGTGGCGGATTTGGACGATCCGAGCCAGCCCGTGTTGACGGTGCGCCGCGCGGTGCCGCTGGATTGGACGGATTACAACGGCCACATGAACGAGGCGCGCTACCTGCAAGCCTTCTGCGACGCGACGGACCGGCTGATGGAAATGATCGGCTGCGATGCGGATTACATCGCCACAGGCGGCAGCTATTTCACCGCCGAAACGCATATCCGCCACGTGAACGAGGCCCATGCAGGCACCAAGATTGACGTGCGCACGCGACTGCTGGGGGGCGATGGCAAAAAGCTGCACCTGTGGCACGAGATGCTGAACGGTGAGACCTTGCTGGCCACGGGTGAGCATTTCCTGCTGCACGTGGATCTGGACACCCGCCGCCCCTCACAACCAAGCGCAGAGATTTCCGAAGCGGTCGCGACACTGCGCAACGCGCAAGCGGCGCTGCCCGCGCCGGCGGGGGTAGGGCGGCATGTGGGGCAGCGGCCTTAGGCTGAAAGTCGCGTTGGCGCGATGAAAATTTAGACGTGCCAACGCGCTGTTCGACTTGGCCTAAAAAACAAATGCCTCATTGCGGCGCGTATCATTTTTTATCGCTGGCAGCAGTTGGAGTATTTTGCTGTTTTTGAAAAACTGCGATTTCGCGCTTTCAAGCATTTCCGTTTTCTGAAATGGTCTCCGAAACTTGTTGGCTATTGAGGTATGAGTAAGCATGAGCACTGCCACTATTGCATTTAATACAGATATCAACTTCACAGAATTTTTGTCTGATACTTTGTCTGGGGCCGCGCTTTTTGGTCTGTCGCCTGAACTGGCTCTGTATTTAACCTCGAGCGCACCGAATCGATCTTTGATTGTCGAAGGCTCGATGCTAAACCGTGTCGGCGAAGGCGTTGCGAACAGCATTCGACTTAAGGAAGATGGGGTCGTTCTGTTTGAAATTTCCGGACTGGATTTACCGTTTGGACAATTGAACGCTGCGATTGCCAGTTTCGCGTCTGGCAACACCGCAGCGTTGGACGCCCTCCTGAGCGGGATTAGCCTGACTTTTGATGCGTCGTCGATTAGCTCAGGTGTGGTTGCCATAGATGGGTCTGACAACGCTTCTGGTGACGTAGCGCTTGCAGGTCCGGGCGGTGCCGTATTCCGCCTTGGTGATGGCGTCGATAGCTATTTTGCAGGCAGCGGTATTGATACCATCAGTTTCGCCACCGAAACCGGTGGCGCAGGTGCCAATGTGAATCTCAATACCGGCGTCGTGCGCGATAGCTACGGTAACAATGAAGTTCTGGTTACCTCTGCCGGGCAGATTGAGTGGCTCGAAGGGTCTATGCAAGGTGACACTTTGATTGGGAGTGGTCAGGACAACGTCATTTGGGGCCTCAGCGGCGCCGATACTCTTGGTGGGGCTGGCGGGATTGATACGCTCACTTATGCCCATGATGCAACTTGGGGAGGGCTTCTCGGTGTTACGGTCGAATTGGGCCAAGGTTTCGCGATTGATGGCTTTGGCTTCACTGACACGCTGAGCGGTTTTGAAAACGTCATTGGAACGGAGGCGGACGATAGTCTGGCCGGTACGAGCGCTGCTAACATCCTGATTGGGCGGGGCGGCGACGACATCTTTTATGGTGGGGCTGGAGACGACCAGTTTATTGGCGGTGAAGGCAATGACACCGCCAGTTATTTGTATGCTCCCCAAAGGGTTGCTGTGTTTCTAAACCGGAACGATCATTTGGGAGACGGCGTTGGGCGAGATACATTTGATAGCATTGAGAACCTGTTCGGCTCCTCCTTTGCGGATCGCTTGGTGGGCGACGACGCGGCCAATGTACTAAAGGGCGCGATGGGTGATGATGTCGTTATCGGGCAGGGCGGTGATGACCTGTTGGTTGGTGATCGTGGGAATGACACGCTGGAAGGCGGTGGTGGTTTCGACACGCTTCTGGGCGGACGCGACAATGACATCATGCGCGGCGATGGCGGTGGCGACGTAATGTTTGGTGACGCTGGAAACGATAACATGCAGGGTGGCAATGGTCTCGACTTTATGAGTGGCGGCGATGGCGACGATGTGATGTTCGGCAACCGGGGTATCGACAACATGTATGGCGGCGACGGCCAAGACACCATGATCGGCGGCGGTAACCCCGACTATATGTTCGGTGAGGACGGAGACGATCGCGTCATTGGTGGATCAGGCAATGACCGGATCGAAGGTGGGTTAGGCAGCGACACACTGATTGGTGGTGGAGGTGATGGCAGTGGCGATGGCAAGCGAGACACTTTTGTTTTCCGCGCCGAAGCGGTGTCAGAGCGCGGCGTTGATGTCATTAAGGACTTTGAAAATGGCAAAGACCGAATTGAAATATCGGGAATGGGTTACACGAGCTTTGCTGACCTTTACGCGGATGCAAGAGATGTGGGTACAGCAATGCAAATCAATTTCGATTTCTCTGGTCTGTTAATTGTCGAGAATTTCTCATTGGCTGAGTTTAACTCAGCTGACGTTATTTTCTAATTTCGCTAGCTCTGATCTGATTGTCATTTGCATGTAGGGTGAACCGCTCCCAGATATGGAACGATCAGGGCTTTTCCTCGCTGCAATTTGCGGAGCACCTCTACAGCAGCACATCGCCCAGGCCAAAGTCGTCCAATTGGAAATTCTCGATGCGGACGATACCTGCGCCCATAAGGTTGATCTCCATATGTGCGCCGGTGTCATAGGCGTCGGCTTTTAGGTCGGTAAAGCTGGCATAGCCCAGATCGGATAGGTCAAGCTTGTCGCGGCTATCTTCGAAATCGCGGATGCGGTCGAAGCCGCCGCCGCCATTGGCCGCCGACAGGAAGACGAAGACGTCGCGGGAGTCATCTCCGAGTGCGCTGCCGTCACCGCCCGTGAGTGCATCATTGCCCGCACCGCCAATCAGGATATCGGTGCCCCGATTGCCGACGAGGTTGTCATCTCCTGCGCCGCCTTGCAGCAGGTCGGCGCCCGCGCCGCCGCGCAGGGCGTCTGTGCCATTGCCGCCTTGCAGGAGGTCCGCACCGGCGCTGCCGAAGATTGTATCATCGCCGTCGCCGCCCACCGCGTGATCGAGGCCAAGCCCGGCATTGATCCAGTCACCCTCGCCGCCGCCGTCGATCACATCTGCGCCGCCAAGGCCGAAGATTTCGTCGCGCCCCGCGTCGCCGAAGATCGTATCGTCTGATCCGTCGCCGGATAGTTCGTCATCACCGCCGCCGCCTTCGATCAGATCCTGACCGCCACGACCGTTGATCACATCGTCGCCAGACCCGCCAACCAAGTGGTTGTCACCATTGTCGCCAATGATGCGGTCGTTGAAGTTCGAGCCGATGACGTTCTCGACGTCGATAAACTGGTCCACACCTTCGCCCGAGCCGACATCCGCGGGGGGATTGGCATCCAGCGAGACGACCACGCGGCCCGCAGCACCGGCATAAGAGACAGTGTCGACGCCTGCGCCGCCATCGAACACATCCGCGCCCGCGCCGCCGATCATCAGATCGTTGCCTGCTTCACCCATCAGCGTGTCGTCCCCCTCGCCGCCGGAGAGTTCGTCATCGCCGTCACCGCCGAACAGCGTGTCATTATCCGCGCCGCCGAAGAGCTCATCGGCCTCGCTGCCACCGCTGAGAAAATCGTCGCCATCGCCGCCATAGATCTGGTCTTCATCTACGCCGCCGGACAGCAAATCGTCTCCTGCGCGGCCTTTGATCGTGTCATGGCCATTCATACCGAGGATGAAGTCACCCGCGTTCGAGCCATAGAGTGTGTCATTAATTTCGCTGATTGTGCGGTTGTAGAACACGTCCAGCTCTGTGCCGTCCAGATCCGGGGCAGAGCCATAGACGGTGCGTCCGAACATCAAGGCTTGGTCGGAATGGTATTCCAGCAGCGGATCGTGGGCCAATTGCTGCAAGTTCGCCCAGTAGAGGCCGCTATCGTGTTCGGCGCCAAAGCCCTTGGGGTCCTTGTCGTCATTGTCGATCAGCGGCAGGTCCATGGCATAGAGCCCGCTGTGAAAATTCGCGTTGGTCAGCAGGGTTGCATTCAGACCCGAAAAATTCTCCCCCGGATAGGTGACCCCATCGCCCGTGTGCGACAGGCCCAGATACCAATCCGGTGCGTTCAGTTGCAGTGCCAAAAGATAGCTTGTCGCAATCGATGTGTCGTAGGAGGGGAAGCGCAGCGGGGTTTGCGGATCAAGCCCCGCTGATGCGATCGCAATAGCGTGCAATTCGACATCCGCGTCCACATGTTGGCCGTCGACCACGGTGAACACATCCACCATCGCCCCGCCGAGCGAGTGGCCCGTCACGATCAGCTTGTCGATGTCGTTGGCGTCATCATTGGCATAATCAATCGCCGCGTTCACCAGTGGGCGCAGCGCGTTGTAGTAGGCCGCTTGCCCTTCATCCCCGAAGGCCTGACCCGTCAGAAGCGCGTCGACAGGGTTGTCCGTGCCGCGGAAGCCCAGAACAAGCGTGTTGTCTCCATCCGCATCGACGCCTTTGGTCAACAGCGCCTGAGCACCGTCAAAGAGCGTGCCTTGTGCCGAATAGCCTTGATAGAGGCCATTGTCGGTGAAGGTGCCAAACCCGGTCAGGGTCAGGCCAGCATATGTTGGCAAGTCGTCATCGGTCAGCACCTCCCATGTTGGGTTTGCCAACGTGCCGTCGCCCATATTCGCAAAATATGCGCGATATAGGTCGTCCTCACCATTGTCGCTGTGATCCGCGCCGCGATAGGCGGGGGTGATATCAAGATCGCCATAGACCGCGCGCACCATATGGGCGGCGAGTTCGATTTCGGCCCCTTTGCCCTTCAGCGTTGCATTGAGTTCAGGCTGTTCGGGGGTAAAGGAACCTGTGAAGATGTTGTTGGCGAAGGAGCTTTCATCCTCGACTTGCTCAACGCGGATTTCGACGTTGGTCTCACCGGGTTCTGTGACCCTAAAGCTGAAATTCTCTTGCTTGGTATTGCCCGCGCCAAGGCCGCCAAAGATGGTCGATGTTTCCTGAAACTCACCGTTGAGATACAGCTCCAGCGTGATGTTTTCCCACGAGATATTGCCGTTGCCGATATTGCTCACATCGGCTTCGATGGTCATCCACTCTCCCACGGTGGGATCGCCGGTATAGCGCACGTCGGAGATGGTCAGATCGCCCTGTTTGGGGGTGAAGGTGGTGGTCAGGGAATTGTTGGAGGTGTTGCTTTCATCGTCGATCTGCTCAACGCGCACCTCGACAGTTTGCTCTCCGCCGGTTTCCAGCAGGAAAGAGAAGTTTTCCTGCTTGGTGTCACCTGCGTTAAGGCCGGTGAAAATGGTCGAGGTTTCGATGAACTGACCGCCCACGTACAGCTCAGCGGTGATGAATTCGAAGGACGTATCGCCATTGCCGATATTCTTGATGTCGGCTTCGACGGTCATGAACTCGCCCACGGTCGGATTGCCCGTCAGGCGGATGTCATCAACCACAAGGTCCGGCGCTTTGGGCGTGAAGGTTTCGGTGCGGCTGTTGTTTGACGAATTGCTGTCGCCGGGCACGTTTTCAACGCGCACCTCGGCGCTGACCACGCCGCTTTCGGTCAGGCGGAAAGAGAAATTCTCTTGCTTGGTGTCGCCCGCCCCAAGCCCTGTAAAGATGGTCGAGGTTTCGATGAATTGCCCGTTGATATACAGGCTCGCATCGATCCATTCGGTGAACGGTACGCCCTTGTCGCCGAGGTTCGTGATATCGGCTTCGACGGTCATGATCTCGCCCACGGTCGGGTTTCCGGTGAAGCGGAGGTCAGACACGGTTAGGTCGGGGGCAGGGGGAAAGTCGTAATTGTCGATCCAGACCGTCAGGTATTTCAGGCGCAGGTTGAAGCCGCTGTCATTGTCGACCTCAAGCTTCCATGTGCCGTTGATGCCATTGTTATTAAAGCCGCTTTCTGTGGACACATCGTCGTCGCCGTGGAATGAGATGTCATGATCGCGTGCGTGATCACTGTCGCGGTCTTCATCGTCGTCGCGGCCCGGGGCGTTCCAAATCTGGTTGTACAATGTCTGCCGCTCGCCATCGGGCGTGCGCATGTAGACGTTGACCTGCGATAGATCGACGGTTCCGCCGCCATCTCGTTCGATGAACAAGCGATACCGCACATTGCCATCGATTATTGCGCCTGATGGATCGCCGGGGATGTTGAAACTGCGGGTTTTGTACCCGTCGCCAATGATCCAATCGGTTCCGCTATCATAGACAAGAGAGGGCATGTAATTCGCTTTCAGTTAAATTTTGGAGCGTACAAAAAGCAATGGTTATTGGGTGTAAGGTCATGCAAGCGCGCGATTCCGTCAATTGGATCCGCATGGGGTGATCACCCCATTTTGCGCTTGGATGAACCGGAATTGCCCTGAAATCCGCGGTCGCGTTCACAGTCTGGACAGAAAATCCAAAACCGCAGCCGAAAACGCTTCGGGCTGTTCTTCCTGCACTGC
>CAZPXE010000156.1:0-7393 GCA_964590545.1 uncultured Rhodobacterales bacterium
TCACTCGCGCAAGGTGTGCCAATTGGCGGGGAGTTGGATTATCTGGATGACGGGACGATTAGTGCTGCGCTGAGGGCGCGGAAGTCGGTTTAGACCGACATAGAAAGGGAAAGTCGGCTCTGCGGGACATTCCGGCCCTTTGCCACATCTGCGCCAATATCAGCGATAAAGAAATGCAGGCTTTTTGCGAGTTGCGAGGCGGCTTGAACGCAGCTCTTTGACCGGCGTCGAAGGCTCGCGGGCGTGAAAAGGTTAACAGTAAACCCGTTGAGCGGGAATTCACACATTCTATGGTCTCGTGTGCCTGTGTTTTCAGGCAAGGGGATCTTAAGGAGAACGATGATGACTTCCCAAAAGGCGATTTTATCCGCCATTCTTTTCACCGCGAGCGCATCCATGTCGCAGGCAGGCACGATTGATTTTACCGACGGCGTTTTCGATGTTGTGACGGCCAGCAGCCAAGTGGGCAACCCCGAGGCATTGAGCGAAGAAGCCGCAGGTGTAACCTTTACTTTCACGGCGCTCGACAATTTGGTAGGCGCCGATCGCATGTTCCCTTCTGCCACAGGGCTGACCTTTGGGGGCGGCGGAGGCTCGACCATCCAGTTCAGCTTGACCGCCGATGCGGATGTGACTTTGTCCGGGTTCGCGACAAACCAAGCTAGCGCGGCCTTCACCGATCCCACTTTTGACGTGATGTTGAACGCCGTTACGGTTTCCAGCGGCAATGTGGGCGATGGCACAAGCGCGCTATTTGCAAGTGGACCACTTAGCCTATCGCTCGGCGATACGCTGGTGTTTGGTATCACCAACCCGGGCGCCATCACACAAGCGAGCCTATCCAGCATCGATTTCGATCTGGTCACGACCTCGGCGTCCGCTGTGCCGCTGCCCGCTTCGATGAGCTTTTTGCTGGCTGGTCTTGCGGGGCTCGGCTGGCAGTCGCGCAAACGTCGCAACGCCTAAGCTGACATTGCAAAGGGGCTTGCGGTTGGCTTGACCCTTTGCAGTACGCCCGTTTAGGTTTCCCAATACCTTTGACCACAAACGTTTATGACTGACCATTCGAACACAGCCCGTTCCGAGGCAGACGCAGACCGAATTCGTGTGCATCTTGAGGATGTTCTGGCCAGCGACGCTTTTGCGCGCACCATCCAGATCAAACAGTTTCTGCGCTATATCGTCGAGGTGACTTTGGACGGCGGCGCCGACCGCCTTAAAGCCTATGCCATTGCCGTCGACGTGTTCGGCAAATCTCCTGAGCACGACCCCGGGTCGGACGCGATTGTGCGTGTGCAGGCGCGCAAGTTGCGCGCTCGTCTGAACCGTTATTACGCAAACGAAGGGCAAGGTGCGGGCATCCATATCCATGTGCCGAAAGGCAGTTATGTCCCGCAATTGAAGATCCGTAGCGCCGCTGCGCACCCGGCAAAGGCAGCGCCCAAACTGGTGCGGGTTTCGGTGTCTGTTTCGCCCTTTAAGAATGTGAGCGGTGTGCCGATGCAAGACGGGGTGGTCCACGCGATCAGCCATTCGGTCGCGGGCGCGATTGCGCGTTTCGCTCACATCAAAGTTCTGACGCCGCAGGGCCCGCAAACAGCGCGCTATGCCCTGACGGGAACGGCGGCGCATAGTGGCGGTAAGCTGTTGGCCTCGTGTCATGCCATCGATCAGGAAACCGGCGAAGTGTTTTCGCCCGAGCGTTTCGAGGTGCCCTGCCATAACGCTCCATTTGAAGCATTAGAGGACATTGCCGGCCTGATTGCGGCGCGTTTTGGGGCATCGGGTGGACTGCTACAGCGCCGGGCGTTTGGCGGTACGTCTTTTGAGGACGCCGCCCCAAGCGCAGCTCATATCGCCTTTTTGTGCAACGAATATATGGGCCACCCATCGGCGGACAAACACGCTGTTTTGCGCGGCATCTTGGAGGCCGTGGTCGCCCATGATCCGCGTCAGGATATGGCATGGGCCATGCTGGCGCATCTTTATACCGACGAGCTGCGCGGCGGCTACAATTTCCGCAAGTTTCCCGCTCCGATGCACCGCGCAAAAGAAGCTGCAACAACAGCATTGCGACTGAACCCTACATCCACACTGTCCTTGACGGCAGGCATTGCAGTTAGTTTCAACACCGGCCGGTTCGCAGCCTGTGATCGCCTGATCACAAGGGGACTTGAAGCATATCCCTATGATCCTGATGTTCTCAGCGCGGCATCCCTCGTTTTCTTTTTTCAGGGTCGCACTGACGAAGCGCTGGCGCTGCAAGACCGCCTTGCCAGCAACGGGCTTTTCACCTCGAAGTGGCAAAAAGTAGTGTCGGTTGCACGGCTGTTTCATGTTCACCACGATTTTGATGCTGTGCTAGAAGGCGCTGACGAATTGGGGGCTGATTTCTGGGGCTCCGTGCCGATCATGAAAGCGGCGGCCTATGGGTTGATGGGGCGTTCGACGGATGCGCACGATATCATAGACCAATTCGAAATGACGACCGAAGCCGAGGCCCGCCGCTTTTCCTATCAAATGGGCCTGTATCATCTGCAATCCGAGCATATAGATCTATACATTAAAGGTTTGGCGAAGACCGATCTGCTCAAGCGGCCGGGGTTTTCGGTGTATCTGAATTAGGGTCAGGACCCACCGTGTGATGGCGCGGTCGTTTTGCTGGAATGTTTGATCAAGAACTGATCGCCGAGTTGAACGAGTATTTGCAATTCGAAGCCTTATCGCCAACTCCTGCCCCTGCGACAGATCGGCTAGAAGAGGCTTAGGCTGGTGCCGCAGTGTTGCTGGCTTGCCAATGCTCGCCCATGGCGACAATGCACGATGTTCCGTTGGCGTAGTTCTGCACAATCACCCAGTCGCCATTGCCGCGGGTGACCCAGACTTCCAGCATCGTTTCGGGATCGCGAAGCCCTGCCCCCTGACGCTCTGCCCCAAGTACGTTGGTGAGCGTTTGCGTCATCCGGCTGCTATCATCGCATTGTATGTCCGACGTAGCCGATTGAGCGAGCGCCGAAAGAGGCAGGCAAAAGGACGTTAGAAGGAGAATGATTTTATACATGAGCAAACACTAACCGATGCCTTTCCGTTTTGTAACAGATTTATGACAACATGCGAAACTAGCGCGGAATTGTAGCAAAACGCGGGGTGCCGTCCTGCGAGCCCCAGTGGCCTGTCATAAATTCGTTGCTAATTTGTAACCAAACATACTCAAATCTGTCACGGACCTGTCGTCTGCCGTCGGTATCGACCCTCCAAACATGGGGGCGATATGCTGCAGATCACTACGCTGACCAAGCGTTTCGGAGAAAACACGGCTGTAGATGCGGCCAACATTTCCGTCGACGAACCAACAATGATCGGGATTATTGGCAGATCTGGCGCGGGCAAATCGACGCTTTTGCGGATGCTCAACCGGCTCAGCGATGCGACGTCGGGCACCATCACGTTTGAGGGTGAGGACATCACCGCGTTACGTGGGGCTGCCAAGCGGCGCTGGCAATCGCGCTGCGCGATGATCTTCCAGCAGTTCAATCTGGTGCCGCGCATGGATGTGGTGTCCAACGTGCTGCATGGAACGTTGAATAAACGCTCGACCTTCGCGACGTTGTTCAACCTCTACCCGCAGGCCGACATCCACAAAGCCATTGAAATCCTTGACCGGCTTGGCATCGCCGAACAAGCCCCCAAACGCGCAGAGGCGCTTTCTGGCGGTCAGCAACAGCGGGTCGCCATTGCGCGTGCGCTGATGCAGGACCCCAAGATCATTCTGGCCGATGAGCCGATTGCCTCGCTTGACCCGATGAACGCGCAAGTGGTGATGCAATCGTTGCGCGCCATTCATGAGGAAGACGGGCGCATGGTGATCGCCAATCTGCACACGTTGGACACCGCGCGGCGCTATTGCGACCGGGTGATCGGGATGCGCGATGGCCAGATCGTCTTCGACGGCACTCCGGATCAGCTGACCACAAGCGCGGCGCGCGACATCTACGGCGCGGGCGCAGATTTTTCAGAGGCTGCAACCTCGACCGAAATCGAAACACTGGAAAGGCCCGAGCCGCACGAGGCCTACGCCTAAAATCGCGCCTAAGCCAGTTACCACCCGCGTGATCGGCGCGGGCCACCTTCATCAAACCAAACGGAGACTACGATGAAAAAGACCCTAGCACCTGCCTTGACCTTGGCGCTCGCCGCCACCACCGCGCTCTCCACCGGCGCATTCGCAGAAGAGATCACCGAATTCCGCATCGGCCTGCTGGGCGGCGAAAACGCGCAGGACCGTGTTAACAGCTACCAGTGCCTTGCAGAATACGCGTCCGAGGCGCTTGGTGTGCCGGTCAAGATCTTCACACCTGCCGATTACAACGGCGTTATCCAAGGCCTGCTGGGCGGATCGCTGGACATGTCCTGGCTGGGCGCTTCCTCTTATGCTGCGACCTACCTGCAGGACCCAGAAGCGGTTGAGCCTGTACTTGTGAAAGTGAATCTGGACGGCTCCATCGGCTACCATTCCATTGGTTTTGCCCGCAAGGACAGCGGCGTTGCCTCGCTTGATGACATGGAAGGCAAAGTGTTTGGCTTTGGTGACCCGAACTCGACCTCCGGCTACCTGATCCCCTCCATCGAGATCCCGCAGTACAAAGACGGCATCACTATGGAATCCGGTGAGTATTTCGGTGAAGTTAAATTCACTGGCGGCCATGAGCAGACCATCGTTGCGGTCAACAATGGCGACATTGATGGCGGCGTGACTTGGGCCGACGGCCAAGGCGAATGGGAAGACGGCTACAACTCCGGCGCGCTGCGCAAGGCGGTTGACGCGGGTCTCGTGGACATGAACGAGCTGGTGCAAATCTGGAAATCCGACGTGATCCCAGAGGGCCCTGTTGTTCTGCGCAAAGCGCTGCCAGCCGACGTCAAAGCCAAAATGACCGAGCTGGTCGACAACCTCTATGAGATGGACAAGGAGTGCACCTACAGCGTTTTCGCTGGCGAAAACCTTGGCGCACAGCCTGTCACGCATGAGACCTACATCTCTATCGTTGAGGCACGCAAAGCCAAAATCGGCGGATAAGCCATTCATATGACGCGTCCGGCAGCCCTTTTCAGGGCTGCCGGTATTTCTTTGTGCGGGGGCCAAGATGGCGGACATATCACTCAGCGGCACGCCGCAAAGCGTAGGCGGCATACAGGCCAGCTACATGGCGCAGGTTCAACGCCGCAGGCTCTATGGCGGGCTCACGCTGCTGATCTTTGTCATTCTGATGGCGTCAGGTTTCAACATTGCCGATGCTCGCAACGCAGGCGGCTTTTGGAATGGGCTGCATCAAGTTGGTGACTACCCGGGCGACGTTCTGTCCGAAGCATGGGAAAAGCGGGCTGACCTGCCCGGCCTGATTGCCAAATACTTCCCGGCGCTCATTGAGACAGTCAACATCGCGGCGGTTTCGACTTTGATCGGTGCCATTGGCGGCTTGTTCCTGTCGCTGTTGGGCACGCGCGGTCTGGCCAAGTGGCCGCGGCTAATCCCGCTGTTCCGCCGGACGTCAGACATCATGCGCGCCGTGCCGGAGATTGTGATCGCCCTTGTTCTGATTTTCGTTCTGGGCGGCGGGCCAGTGCCCGCGATGATCGCCATTGCCATTCATACTGCCGGCGCATTGGGTAAAATGTTCTCTGAGGTGGCCGAAAACACCGACCTGAAGCCGCTAGAGGGCTTGGCCTCCACCGGAGCCACATGGTCCCAGAAGATGCTGCTGGGCGTGCTGCCGCAGGTGGCTCCAAATTACGTCAGCTACGCCCTGCTGCGATTTGAAATCAACATCCGCGCCTCCGCCATCCTTGGCTTTGTCGGTGCAGGCGGGCTGGGCTACGAGCTGCGCAACGCCATGGCTTGGGGCCCGGGGCGCTTTGACGAGGCGGCAGCGATATTCGTGCTGCTTTTCGGCACGATCGTGTTCTTCGATCAGGTCTCCAGCCGCTACCGTAACCGTCTGACAGAGGGGCAAGGCCAATGAGTGCTGTTGATCTGGACGCAACCAAGTTTCAAGCCGAGAAGCTTTTTCAGCGTAAGCGTTTGATTGGGGCCACCATCCCGGCCGTCATCGCGGTCTACTTGGTTTACATCTTCTTTGCCTTCGACCTGCCCGGTCTGGCCGGGCGCGCGAATATGGACAATGCTGTTAAACTGGCTTCTGATAGCTGGTCGCATAAGGTCCATGTCACCCGCAACAACCGCTCCGGCGAGATGTCTTACGCCGTCGAAGGCGAACGCAAAGGTCGATACCCCGAAGGCGAACGCCCCGATTGGGTCAGCGGTGATAACGTGATCACCGTTGATCTGGGCGAAGGTCATTTCGTGCGCTACCTGTCTGAAAAACGCACCGAGATCGAGCTGCCGGATTTCCAGCTGATCCAAGTGCAAGCCGAAGGCCGTAGCCTGACATCGAACCTGCCTGATCAACTGCCGGATTGGATCTCGGCCTCCAACCGCCGCATTGCGATCACCACGCCTGAAGGCCGTATCACCGTGACCGGCGCGCGTACCGAGGTGTTCAACTACTTCCCAGGATGGGAGCTGTTCTGGTTCACCCTCGATAGCCCCTATCACGGTCATGGACTCGGCACCGTCTTGTTCGGCGAGCGTCTGGATCCGGAGCGGTCAAACATCGCCGGCGCGCTGTCGGATTGGTGGAACAACGGAATGTGGCGCCACAAAGATGTCGCTTGGGCCATTGGCGAGACCATTCTGATGGCCTTCCTGGGCACGATGGGGGCCGCGATCATCGCCTTGCCGCTGGCCTTTATGGCCGCCAAGCGCTTCACGCCGATCATGATCCTGCGCGCTGCAACGCGCCGCTTGTTTGACTTTGTGCGCGGCGTGGACGCGCTGATCTGGACTGTTGTGCTGGCGCGTGCCTTTGGTCCAGGCCCGCTGACAGGCGCCTTGGCAATCTTGATCACGGACACCGGGACATTCGGTAAAATCTTCTCCGAAGCGCTCGAAAATGTGGATCAGAAGCAGATTGAGGGCGTGTCCTCCACTGGGGCCAAGCCGCTGCAGCGATACCGTTTTGGGGTTATCCCGCAGGTGGTGCCGGTATTGCTGGCGCAAATACTGTACTTTCTGGAATCCAACACCCGCTCGGCCACCATCATCGGCGCCATCACTGGCGGCGGTATCGGATTGATGCTGACCCAGGCGATCCAGACCCAGAAGGATTGGGAGGAAGTCGCCTATTACATCGTGCTGATTGTCGTGATGGTGATGTTCATGGATTGGTTCTCGGGTTGGCTGCGCGGCAAGTTGATTGGCCGGAAGGACTAGCCATGCGGTTCCTGATCACCGGGGCAAACCGCGGCATTGGCGCGGCGCTTTTGCCGAAGCTCC
>CAZPXE010000157.1:0-7377 GCA_964590545.1 uncultured Rhodobacterales bacterium
GGCAAGTGCAGCCGCTGTCGGTTCGTTGATGATCCGCAGGACTTCAAGGCCAGCGATTTTGCCAGCGTCTTTCGTGGCTTGGCGCTGGGCGTCATTGAAATAGGCAGGCACGGTGATAACCGCTTGGCTCACCTCTTCGCCAAGATAGCTCTCAGCCGTTTCTTTCATCTTACCAAGGATGAAGGCAGAGATCTGAGAGGGCGAATACTTCTCACCCTTGGCTTCGACCCATGCGTCGCCATTGCCGCCATCGATCACGTCGAAGGGGAGGTTCTTCTTATCTTTTGCCAGATGTTGGTCATCGTTCCGGCGACCGATCAGGCGCTTGACGCCAAAGATCGTGTTGTCCGGGTTGGTGACGGCCTGACGCTTGGCCGGTTGGCCCACCAGACGTTCATCATCTGTGAAAGCCACGATAGACGGGGTGGTACGCGCGCCTTCCGAGTTTTCGATGACGCGGGGCTGCGAGCCGTCCATGATGGCGACGCAGGAGTTTGTGGTGCCAAGGTCAATACCAATGACTTTTGCCATGTTTTCGATCCCTTTTTCTTCAAGGCGATGTCGCGAGGCGCGGGCCCGTGTCGGCACCTTTGCCCCGATGTGAAACACTCGGTCACGTGCCGAGCGCGGTTCGGGGAGTATATAGGGAGACGAGCACAGCCCTGCAACACTGAGGTTGTGCCGAAGTTTGGTAAATTTGGGATGAACGGGTGGGGAGCTACGGCATGACGGTGCTGAAGATACGCGGCTTTGAGGTGCATAAGGCATTTTTGAACCCAAAGGCGCAAACTGCATTGGTCGACGATCTGCGCGAAGTCATCCGCGTCGCGCCGCTTTTCTCGCCGCAAACGCCCTATGGCAAGCCGATGTCGGTGCAGATGACCAGCGCTGGGGATTTGGGTTGGTTTTCAGATGCTTCCGGGTATCGCTATACGTCCCAGCACCCGTCCGGCGCGCCATGGCCACCCATTCCGCACACGGTTCTGGACATTTGGACCGCTGTTTCCGGTGCGGATCGGCCCCCGGATTGCTGCCTTGTGAATTTCTATACTGAGGGTGCGAAGATGGGCATGCACCAAGATAAGGATGAGGCTGATTTCTCCTACCCCGTTGTTTCTGTTTCCCTTGGCGACGCTGCGTTGTTCCGTATCGGCAAAACCACACGCGGCGGTAAGACCGAGTCGGTTTGGCTGGAAAGCGGTGATGTCGTGGTCATGGGGGGCGATGCGCGTTTGACCTATCACGGGGTTGATCGCATCCGCTTTGGCTCGTCCAAGCTGCTATCCAAAGCGGGGCGAATAAACCTTACGCTTCGCGTTGCTGGTCCGGCCATCTAACAAATGGCACAACCCTAGTCTTCCGGTTATGCCAATAATATTTCGGGGGTTTGGGGGCAGAGCCTCCATTTTACCTGACCCTGCACCAGTGCTGATACTGGCTTAGCGCCGCGCACTCCATGAAATCGACGCGTGTCGACGGGTGTAGAACTCCCCCATCAGTCCGAGCATCAGGAGCACCACGCCAATGGTCAGGGGATACTCCCACGACGAATAGCGCGGGTTGTAGTTGATGAATACATAGCCGCGGGACTGATCAATGGCGTGGAACAAAGGGTTCCAGTCAAACATGGCCAGCATGAAGGATGGGAGCGTATTCGCAACGAACATTTTGCCAGATGCGATCATGTTGGCGCGGGCATAAATCGTCTGGAAAATCTGGGTAAAGGTCGGGAACCACGGTTTGACCGCAAGCAGTACCAGCCCCAGAGTGGCGCCCGTGAACCACGCAATGATCAACATTCCAAAGGCGTGAAATCCATCCTCTACCTCGAACGGGGTGAAGGCCACGTGATATACGAACAGGATCATAAACAGCGACAAAAGCTGGATATATAACGCTCCAAACGCTGCCGACAGAATCGAAATCAGCGTATTCATCGGCGCATGCTGCATCATCGGGCTGGCAGGCCCTTCAGACCCCACAACCGCGCCCATCGTTTTGGTGTGGGTCATGTAGAGAAAGATGCCCGACATGATATACAGCAGGAAATCACCCCGGATTGCACTGCCGCGCAGGCCCAGCACCGAGAACATCACATAAAAGGCCATCACAAAGATAACGACCTGCAGCATATTGGTGGCTATGGCCAGAAAAGCGTTGTTGTGGCTTTTGCGCACTGACCGGACAATCGAATGATAGACCAGCTCTGCCATCGACACAGCGATCGAGAAGCCGCTTCTCGGTTTTCTGACCGGTTGAAACATTATGCAGATCGCCTTGTCATTATTCCTGCATCACATGAAATTCTTGCTGTTCCGTTAGTGGCGCAGCATAAGGCACCGCGAAGCGTAATCAAAGAAAGTGATGGTGTCGGCATGGACTATGGCAAACTGACAGTTGTTATGCGGCAACTGGCGCTAGAGGCGGGCGACGCCATTATGGAGATTTACGGCAGCGATGATTTCGCGGTTGAGGCCAAGGATGATGACAGCCCAGTGACCGCCGCCGACAAGGCTGCAGATGCAATCATTGCCAATGGTCTGACCGAGGTGTTCCCCGACATGATGCTGGTGACAGAGGAACAAGCGGCGAGCCATGCGCAAAGCGGCGATACCTTCCTGATCGTGGACCCGCTGGACGGCACCAAGGAATTCATTCACCGCCGTGGGGATTTCACGGTGAACATCGCTCTGGTCGAAGGCGGTGTGCCGACACGTGGTGTGGTTTACGCGCCCGCAAAGGATCGGATGTTCTTTACACAAGCGGACGGCACCACGGTTGAGGAAGACGGGCCGTTCAGCAAAGAGTCCATCGGCGCCACCCGCCCGCTTAATGTTGCGGACAGTGACAATGGCGCCCTGATGGTGGTGGCAAGCAAGTCTCACCGTGATCAGGCGACCGACGATTACATCAACAAGTATGCCGTGCAGGATATGAAAAGCGCAGGCTCCTCGTTGAAGTTCTGTCTGGTTGCAACGGGCGAGGCGGATATTTACCCGCGACTTGGCCGCACGATGGAATGGGACACGGCGGCGGGTCACGCAGTGCTGAACGGCGCAGGCGGCGCGGTGGTGCGCTTTGATACGCAAGAGCCGCTGACCTACGGCAAGGAGGGGTTCGCCAACCCGTTCTTCATCGCTTACTCGCCGAAAGTCGATTTGAAACCCGCATGAGCGTTCTGATCGCGATACCTGCCCGCTATGCCTCGCAACGCTACCCGGGCAAGCCTCTGGTGGCCTTGCGCGGTGCGACAGGTACGGCGCAGACGCTGATTGAGCGGTCGTGGCGCGCGGCAATGGCCGTAGAGGGCGTGGACCGCGTGGTTGTCGCGACAGATGACGCGCGCATTCAAGAGGCGGCAGAAGCGTTCGGGGCAGAGGTCGTGATGACCTCTGAGGCCTGCAAGAATGGGACTGAACGCTGCGCCGAGACGCACGAAGCGCTGGGCGCTGGCTATGATATTGTGGTTAACCTACAGGGCGATGCGCCGCTCACCCCGGCTTGGTTTGTCGAGGATCTGATCAAAGGTCTGCGCGCTGCGCCCCAAGCAGAAGTCGCGACTCCGGTACTGCGCTGCGATGGCGCGGCTCTGAACGGGTTTTTGGCCGACCGAAAAGCCGGGCGCGTTGGTGGCACAACGGCTGTGTTTGATGCTGAACGTCACGCGATGTACTTCTCGAAAGAGGTGATCCCGTTCACCTCTGAAACCTACGCTGATGATGCACAGACGCCTGTGTTCCACCATGTTGGTGTCTATGCGTATCGCCCTGATGCCCTGCGCGCCTATCCCGGCTGGCCAGTCGGTCCGCTTGAGGCGCTTGAAGGGCTCGAACAGCTCCGATTCATGGAAAACGGGCGTAATGTGCTGTGTGTTGAGGTCGAAGCGCGCGGGCGTCAGTTCTGGGAGTTGAACAACCCCGAAGACGTGCCACGGCTCGAACAAATGATGGCGGATATGGGCGTCGCATGAGCGACATTCCGGTCAGTGTCTGCGTTGTCAGCTGGCACCGACCGGAGGCTTTGAAACGCTGCCTTCTTGGGGTGTCGCAACTTCAGTATTTCAATTTCGAGATTGTCGTTGTCGCTGACAAAGACACGCTGGTGGCGCTTGCCGACTGGCCTCACATCAAGACGGTTCTTGCCACGCAAGCCAATATTTCGAAAGCGCGTAATTTGGGCATCGCGCATTGTGGCGGTGACGTCGTTGCCTTCATCGATGATGACGCAGTTCCCGAACCGACCTGGTTAAGCTTCTTGGTCGCTCCATTTGAAAATCCGGATATCGCGGCGGTGGGTGGCTATGTGCGTGGGCGCAACGGGATTTCTTGGCAATGGCAAGGCAGGCGCGTGAACCGGCTTGGGCAAACACAAGATCACCAGCCCGGCGCCGCGCTTCCGGAAGGATGGGCCTTGAAGACCGAGGGGACGAACATGGCGGTGCGCCGGTCAGCCTTGGTTCGAATTGGCGGATTTGATGAAGGCTACAAGTTCTTTCTGGACGAGACGGATGTGAATATCCGACTGGCACAGGCCGGGTATGCAAGCGCGCTTGCACCGCACGCCGAGGTGCATCACGGATACCTACCTAGTCGCCGCCGCCGGTCGGATCGGGTTCCGTTATCCCTGTTTGACATTGGGGCAAGTTGGGCGCGGTTTCTGTCGCGTCACGCGTCTTTGCCCGAGATCGAGCCGCGCATCGCAGAAGTCATCACGTCGGAGGATGCCCGATTGCTGCGGCACTTGGTCTCTGGTGGTCTTGAGCCGGGCGACGTGCGACGTTTGCGGCTGGATCTTTTGCGCGGGATTGAGTCAGGGCGCGCTGCTGAGCGGTTTGAAGGACCTGATATTTTTAGGAAACTGCCTGATTTTTCACCATTTCCGTCCAAAATCCGCCCAAGTGTTGTGATGGATTGCCGGCCAACAACTCTGCGAAAGCAGCGTGAACTGGCGGAAATCCGCGTAAGCGAAGGGGAAATCGTGACTCTTTTTAACCTGTCGAGAAGTTCTCTCTATCATTACCAAAATTTTACAATGATGGGTGTATGGGAGCATCATGGAGGCCTGTTCGGTAAGTCCGAACGCAGTCAGCCGTTGTTATGTGTTTGGAGTCGTCAAGATAGGGTAAACGCAGAAACCGACCGGGTTGCAAATGCACGAAAAATCACCAAGTGATTGACGTATATGCACAACACAGCCTAAGAGTTCAGCGTTTTTACTATAATACTTACAAACTCTGCTGTTACACGCATTGAGAGCGTATAGCAGCGTGAATGCCCCCGGTTGGGAGTGGGGCGGACTGGAACGAGGAAAATTATGAAGAAAAAAGTTACTAAGGCGATTTTCCCGGTTGCTGGAATGGGTACGCGTTTTTTGCCTGCGACCAAATCCGTGCCGAAGGAAATCATGACTTTGGTCGACCGCCCGTTGATCCAGTACGCGATTGACGAAGCGCGGGAAGCCGGGATCAAGGAATTCATTTTTGTCACATCGCGCGGCAAAGGCGCGTTGGAAGACTATTTCGACCACGCTCCGCAGCTTGAGCAAGAGCTGCGCAAGAAGGGTAAAACCGAGCTTCTTGATATCCTCAAGTCCACGAACATGGACAGCGGCGCGATTGCGTATATCCGGCAGCACAAGGCGCTGGGCTTGGGCCATGCTGTTTGGTGCGCGCGCCGACTGATTGCCAATGAACCCTTTGCTGTGATTCTCCCGGATGATGTAATCGCCGCAGAAAAACCCTGTCTGAAGCAGATGGTCGAGGCCTATGAGGAAACTGGCGGCAATATGGTTGCAGCCATGGAAGTGCCTAAGGCCAAGGTAAGCAGCTATGGCGTGCTTGATGTCAAAGAGGACATGGGCTCGATGGTGTCTGTGAACGGCATGGTCGAGAAGCCAGCGGCGGAGTCTGCACCGTCCAATCTGGCTGTGATTGGCCGCTATATCCTGTCGCCGAATGTGTTGGGCAATCTGAACAAGATCAAAACCGGCGCGGGCGGAGAGGTTCAGCTAACCGATGCGATTGCCTCCGAGATTGAGCAAGGCAATGACGTCTATGGCTACCGCTTCCGGGGCCAGCGCTTTGATTGCGGCAGCAAGTCTGGCTTCCTGCAAGCAACAGTGGCGTTCGGCCTTGCGCGCGACGATCTTCGCGAAGACCTGTTCGAGTATTTGCAAGACGTCGTGAATGTGGGACAAGCCGCCGAGTAAGAAACGCTCGGACCTGAAGGCGAACAAATGACACATATTCTGGTGACTGGCGGTGCGGGCTATATCGGTTCGCACGCCTGCAAGGCTTTGCGGAATGCGGGGTATACGCCTGTCACCTTTGACAATCTCGAAACCGGGTGGGAAGACGCGGTGCAGTTTGGCCCGTTTGAGAAGGGCGATCTGCTGGACCGCGCCCGTCTTGATGAGGTGTTCGCCAAGTACCAGCCCACCGCCGTCATGCACTTTGCAGCCCTGAGCCAAGTGGGCGAGTCGATGCAGAATCCCGCTAAATACTGGCGCAATAATGTGCTTGGCTCTCTGACCCTGATCGAAGCCGCTGCGGATGCCGGCTGTCTGGATTTCGTGTTCTCTTCCACCTGCGCGACCTATGGTGAACAGGATGGAGTGACGCTGGATGAAAGCTGCGCGCAAGAGCCGATCAATGCCTATGGCGGATCGAAACAAGCGGTAGAGCAAATCCTGCGTGACTTCGGAGCGTCCGCTGGGATGCGGTCCGTCATTTTCCGCTATTTCAACGTGGCTGGCGCCGATCCTGAGGGTGAGATTGGCGAACATCATCGCCCCGAAACCCACCTGATCCCGATCATGCTGGAGGCCATTGATGGGCAGCGACCTGCGCTCACGATCTATGGCACGGATTACGACACGCCTGATGGGACTTGCATCCGCGACTATGTCCATGTCTGCGATCTTGTCGACGCGCATATCCTTGGTCTCAAGTGGCTCGAGGACGGTAAGGGCAGCACCGTATTCAACCTTGGCACAGGCGATGGGTTCTCTGTCCGTGAAGTGATCGACCAATCGCGCGTCGTGACCAATATGGACGTTCCTTACGAGGAAGGCCCGCGCCGGGCTGGCGATTGCACCAAACTGGTGTCAGGATCGACCCGCGCCGTGACCGATCTGGGCTGGGCGCCGAAACGGTCCACGATGAAAGACATGATCGCCGATGCCTGGAACTGGCACAAAACAGGCCATTACGACAAGTAACCCGCCCCCCGCGCGGCTGCTGGATCTGACGCGGCTGGCGCGGCGGGCCGGGCGGCATCTGACGGGTGTGGACCGCGTTGAATACGCCTATGCCCGCGCCTTGGCCGCAGAGGATGTGCCCTGTTTCGGATTGGTGCGGAGCACCTTCGGATACATTCT
>CAZPXE010000158.1:0-7334 GCA_964590545.1 uncultured Rhodobacterales bacterium
CGGCCACGGAATCAAGGCGAAGCCGCCGTGGCCAGCGCCGGACCGGCCCAGCGGGCTGGCGCTTCGGCTGATCTTGGTACTTTGAATGTTAGTCGCGCTACCACGGCGAGCATAAAACGAGTCGAATGACTGTTGAAGCGCCATCCCCCGGACCGGCGCTGACCACGGCTACCCGTCGGCGCGCGCAACAACCGCCTCGCCACACGACATCTCTCCCTTTGCCCGATCAAACCGCAAATAGGCCAGCGCCTCGTCCCCGGCGCGCGTCAGCAAGTGTCCCGCCGCTTTGCCACCCGCGGTAATTTCATCCCCGGCCTGCGCCGCGCCTGTCACCGACACCCGCGCCAGCCCCTTGCGCAGCTCGGTCTTGTGTTTCATCCGCGCTGTCACCTCTTGGCCCACATAACAGCCCTTGCGGAAATCGACCCCGTTCAGCGCTTCGAAATTCTGTTCCAGAATGAAACTGTCCCCGGTCAACTCCACCCCCGTCTGCGGCACCATATGCGCGACATGCAGCGCGTCCCAATCTACGGCGTCGCTGCCTTGCGGTTCGCCCCGCCACGCGCGCCATCCCAGCGCGCCGTTGCGCGGGTCGGTCCAGCCACCCTCCGGCACATCGCCCAGCCCGCGATGCAGATGCAGCCCCTCGACCTGCGCAACCGCGACATCGGCGCGCAGTTTATACATCGTCAACCGCTGCTTCAGCCCTGCCGCCAGCGCGCCGTCCACATCCAGCAACACATCCGCGCCCTCGGCGATCATGAAGAAATCCGCCAGATACTTCCCCTGCGGTGTCAACAGCGCAGCATAAACCGGCCCGTGCGCCAACTTGCCCACATCATTGGTCACAAGCCCCTGCAAAAAGTCGCTCGTATCGCTGCCGGTCAGGCGCAGAAGAGTGCGGGTCATGGGTGTTTGCTCCGACAATGGTTTTCCGTCATATAGGTTAGTTACTGATCAGAAGAAGAGGGGCAAGCGTGCCCGCACCGATTTCCGTTGTCATTCCTACATTGAACGCCGCCAGCAGCTTGCCGGGGTGCGCCTCGTCCCTGTTCGAAGGGATCGAAGCGGGCCTGATCCGCGAGCTTGTGATCACAGACGGTGGCTCCACCGACGAGACGTTAAAGATCGCCGATGCAATGGGGGCCGAGATTGTCACAGGCCCGCCCTCACGCGGCGGCCAACTGGCGCGCGGATGTGCGGCAGCGCGGGCTGACTTCCTGCTGGTGCTCCATGCCGACACCCAACTCGCCCCCAATTGGTGCGGCCCGGTCGCCGCGCATCTGGGCGGCGGGGCGGCGGGCTATTTCGATCTGCAGTTCGATCGGGGCGGGGCGTGGGTTGCGCGCTGGGCCAACCTGCGCAGCCGGGTGCTTGGCATGCCCTACGGCGATCAGGGCTTGCTGCTGCCGCGCGCGCTCTATGATCAGATCGGCGGCTATCCCGACCAGCCCCTGATGGAAGATGTCGCCATCGCCCGTGCGCTTCGCCGTCAGCTTCAACCCATCGGACATACAGCAATCACAAGTGCCGAGAAATACCGCCGCCAAGGGTGGCTTTGGCGCGGCGCACGGAACCTGTGGACGCTCACGCGATACTTCGCTGGAACCGACCCGGAAACGCTGGCGCAGGCGTATCGGCGCGGCTGAGAGCCTAGGGTCAGGGCCCTAGCGCCACCACGAGGTCAGCCGCGATAGCAGCCCGCGCCGCTCTTGCGCTGCAACAT
This sequence comes from uncultured Rhodobacterales bacterium, assembly GCA_964590545.1. GTDB lineage: Bacteria > Pseudomonadota > Alphaproteobacteria > Rhodobacterales > Rhodobacteraceae > Aliishimia. The sequence continues at coordinate 1,727 of CAZPXE010000158.1, forward strand.
CCGGCGCGCTTTGCACGCTCCGCGCGGCGTTCACATCGACCACCGCTTTGCCTTCCTTGAACTGCAAACGGTAAAGGTCGGCATAGATCCCGCCGCGCTCCAGCAGGTCCTCATGGGTCCCAACATCCACCGCGCGGCCCTTGTCCATCACCACGATCTCGTCCGCCCCGCGAATGGTGGACAGCCTATGCGCGATCACAATCGTCGTGCGCCCTTCGGCGAGCCGATCCAGCGCGTCCTGCACCACCTTTTCCGACTGCGCATCCAGCGCCGAAGTGGCCTCATCCAACAGCAAAACAGGCGTATCGCGCAGCAAAGCCCGTGCGATCACCACCCGCTGCCGCTGCCCGCCCGACAGGGCCGAGCCGCGCGGGCCAACGCGTGTGTCGAGCCCATCCGGCAGGCTCTCAACAAAATCGCTCACATGGGCCGCGTCCAAAACCGTTTGCAGGTGCGCCTCATCCACATCCGTCCGCCCCAACAGGATATTCTCGCGCAGCGTCTCGTCAAACAGCAGGGCTTCTTGTGTCACAACCGAGAACAGACCGCGCAAATCGCGCAACGCCATCTGGTCCGTGTCCACACCGCCAATCTTCACCGACCCCGAGGATGGGTCCACCAACCGTGTGAGCAGATTGAAAATTGTCGACTTCCCTGCGCCAGAGGCACCGACCAACGCCGTCGTCTGACCCGCCTTGGCCGTCATCGAGAGTTGATGCAAAATCTGTGTGTCCCCATAGCACATATCAACCTTGTCCAGCGCGATGTCAGGCGTGCCTGTTGGGATGGGTTTCGGATTTTCCGGAGAGGTCAGTGCGATCGGCGTTTCCAGCAACTCCCGCAATCGCTCAAGCGCCGAGGCAGCGACTTGCCAAGTCCCCGAAATACCCCCCAAGCGCCGCAGCGGATCAAAGGCAAAGCCCATTGCAGTGAAAAAGGTCATGAACTGGCCAACGGTTTTTTGCCCGGCAATAATTTCGGACCCGCCGTATAAAAGCACGGCAAAGAAACCGACCCCGGCCATAATGTCGATCATCCCCGGAATAGCCGCTGTGCCAAAGGCCGTTCGCAGCTGTGTGCGAATAGAACTTTCCGTCAACTGCCGATACCGGCGCGCCTGATAGCGCTCCAACGCGTTCAGCTTTACCGGAACGATGCCGTGAAAGACCTCGTCCAGCCGGGTCGAGAGCGAGGCATCCAAATCCCGCGCCGTGCGCGCCTGCGCCCGTATAAAGCGCTGCAACAGGGCCGCTGGCAGAACAAGGACAGGTGTGCCGATACAAGCCAGCAGCGCCCAAACCGGATCCACCGAAATCGCAACCCCCAGCAGTACCACCAACGCAATCGCGTCACGACCGGCACCGGTGATGATCGCGCGCCAGACATTGCCAATCGAACCCACATCCGCTTGCACGCGTTGGATCAGATATCCGGGCGGGTGCGATTGGTGAAAGCTGCCATCCTGCTTCATCATCCGGTCAAGCAGATCAATCCGCATATCCGCAGCCGAGCGCAGCGCAATGCGCGACAACAGCACTTTCTGCGCCACGCCAGACACGGCGCGCACCACGAAAATGCCCATGATCACTAGCCCGACCCACCAAATCGCCTGACCGTCGCCAGCGACAAAAACCTGATCGAACATTGGCTGCATCATGTAGCTGAGCGCGCCCAGCATCGAGCCTTCCATCGCCATGAACAGCACCGCCAGAAGCAGCACAGGCACATGGCGCTTCAAATAGCCCCGCCAGAGCCAACCCAGCAGACCCTTTGTGTATTCCTCCGCCGCCGGGGCGATTTTGGATGTATCACTCATGATCGCAGACATGCCCTGTCACAGTGGAATTTGCCAGATTGGAATTTTAACGCATTAAGCCGACATTGCCAGAAGGCGGCATCTACGCGCAGGCCAAGCGGGCTGACCCTAAGACCGACTCGCCTCGAAACTCGATTGCACATCCGCTTTGTTATAGGCGGTGCGCAACCACTCCTCAAAACCTATTCCATCTGCTGCATGCGCGCTCTCATACATGTCCAGCACATGATCCAGCACCCCGGACTTGGTCCATTTGAAATGTATGAACCACGGCGAAAACTGTTTGCGCGCCTGCGCAATACTGGCACCACATTCGGCAATCAGATAGATCGCGGCCACCAAAGACGTGCGATCCGCGCCGGATTTGCAGTGAAACAGAACCGGCTTTTCCGCAGCGCGCAACGTGTCCAGCGCCGACACCAACGCCTTGCGGCTCGGCGCACGGCGCGCAGCCAGGCCTTGCACGTTATGCAGCACTAACCCCAACACGCCGCATTGCAGCTTTTCCAGTAAATACGGCGGGTTATCAGACGCACCCCGCAGATTCACAACCGATCGAATGCCCTTGCGCTTATACCGGATCAACATTTCGGGCGAAGGTTGGTTGGCGCGAAACACGCCCGGCGCGATCTGCGATAAATTGCGCCACACCGAGCGCAGGATGCCATGATCCAGCAACAGCAAATACCACACCGCCCGCTTCTTGGATTGCCGATCGGAAAGCTCGCCCGCAGATTTGGCCCAAGCAGTCCGGAAAGAGCGGAGGTGTTCGCGAAGGCGCATAAATTCATCGCTTTGTGACAGTCGGACCGGACATAAAACCTTAGCGCCGCAGCGGCAAGGGCGCATCCCATTGACGCCGCGCCACGCGCGCCTATGGTCCGCGCGACGCAGACAAGGACTTCTTCCATGCCCGGACGCGACTATCTGGCCATTCCCGGCCCCTCCGTGATGCCCGACGCGGTGCTGCAAGCCATGCACCGCGCCTCGCCCAACATCTATGAAGGCGCGCTGGTGCAGATGACAGCGACGCTGGTACCCGACCTTAAACGCGTCGCGCGCACCGATGGCCATGTCGCCATGTATATCGGCAACGGCCATGCGGCATGGGAAGCGGCGCTGGCCAACACCGTGGCCGAAGGCGACACCGTTCTGGTCCCCGCCACCGGGCGCTTCGGACATGGCTGGGCGGATATGGCCGAAGGGCTGGGGGCCGAGGTGAATATCCTCGATTTCGGCAAACAGGCCCCGTTTGACCTCGCCGCTATCGAAGAAGCGCTCACAGCCGATAAGTCCCATAAAATCAAAGCGGTGCTGGCCGTCCATGTAGATACCTCCACTTCCATCCTCAACGATATCGCTGGACTGCGCGCCGTGCTTGACCGCACGCGCCATCCCGCGCTGCTGATGGCCGATTGCATCGCCTCGCTGGGCTGCGATCGCTTCGAGATGGACGCATGGGGCGTCGATGTCATGGTCACCGGCTCGCAAAAAGGGCTGATGGTGCCTGCGGGCATGTCCTTCGTGTTCTTCTCGGATAAAGCCGCCGCGGTGCGCGCCGCTATGCCCCGCGTCAGCCGCTATTGGGATTGGACGCCGCGATCCGCGCCGGAAGAGTTCTATCAATACTGGAACGGCACCGCGCCCACGCATCACCTGTACGGGCTGCGCGTGGCGCTCGATATAATCCACGGCGAAGGGATGGAGGCCGTCTGGGCCCGCCACACCCGCCATGCCCGCGCCATCTGGGCGGCCTGCGATGTCTGGGCCCAAGGCGGCGCGCTGTCCCTGAACGTGCGCAACCCCGAGCATCGCAGCACCGCCGTCACCTCCATCCGCCTCGACGAAGGCCGCGCCACCGCCCTGCGCCGCTGGGTCGAGGGGAACCTGTCGCTCACCCTCGGCATCGGCCTTGGCATGGCTGAACCGGGCGATCCGCGCCGCGATGACTTCTTCCGGCTGGGGCATATGGGCCATCTGAACGGTCAGATGGTCATGGGTCTGCTGGGCGGGATGCAGGCCGGGTTGGCCGCACTGGATGTGCCGATTGGAACGGGCGCTTTGGACGCGGCGGCTGCTGTGATTGCAGGCGGTTAGGGACGCTGCGCCTTGCGCGTTACCAGCGCGCCCTTGCTTTGGGATTGGCGCGTTGCATCGCGGCGCGGGTGATTGAATAGGCGTGCACGCGCGTCATCATGTGGTTGATCACCCAGCCCAGAAGCATCACAAAAATCAGCCCCCAGATCGCCCAGATCACCATGAAAATCCATGTGATGTTCACACCAAACATCACCACACAGGCGCTTTTAAAATTCGGAGCAGCCGTCGGTTGGGTGTCGCGCATGGGGCGGAACGTCCTGATCTATGGCGTTTCAAGAAAACGTTGAATCGCAAATACCTTGCCACGCTTCGCGCTCTCAGGACACTTGCGATACGTGTGTCTCAACCATTTCTCGAAACGCTTTAACAAACGATTCGCCGCAAATTATAGCGGTGGGTTGCCGCATGTCAGGTGTTTTTTGGCGCGCTCACATCAACTTTTACGTGCATCCACCAACGCCTCTGGCAGCGCGGCGGCGAAGATATCCAGATCGGCGGGCGTGCCACAAGACACGCGGATGCAGCGGTTCTGCGGCGCGACAAAGGGCATGCGCACAAAGACACCGCGCGCGATCAGCCCGTCCAGCACGGACTTTGCAAACGCGCCATCACTGCCGCAGTCAATAGCGACGAAATTGGCGGCCGAAGGAAGCGCGGTGAGGCCGTTTTCAGCGGCGATCTCTGCGATGCGCGTGCGCGCGGCGGCGATTTCGCCTTGGACATGGGCGAGCCAGTCTTGATCCGCGAGGGCCGCCAGCGCTCCGGCCTGCGCGGCGCGGCTCATGCCGAAATGGTTGCGCAATTTGTTGAAGGCGGTGATCAGCTCCGGGTGGCCGATTCCGTAGCCAACCCGCGCGCCCGCCATTCCGTAAACCTTTGAAAAGGTGCGCATTCTGATCAGTCGCGGGTCATCCCAAGGCAGGTCAGGCGTGGCCTCCTGCGGCGCACATTCCAGATACGCTTCGTCCAGCACCAGCAGCGTTTGCGCGGGCAACTCATCCATCGCCGCCACAATCTCGGCCCCGGTCCAATAGGTGCCCATCGGGTTGTCGGGATTGGCGAGGTAGACCAGTTTGGCGTCCACCTCCGCCGCCTTGCGGAACAGCGCGGCGGGGTCTTCGTGATCACCCTTGAAAGGAACTTTGTGCAATGTGCCGCCGAAGCCTGCCACATGGTAGTTGAAGGTGGGATAGGCCCCATCCGAGGTCACCACCGCATCCCCAGCGCTCACGGTCAGCCGCACCAGATAGCCGAGCAGCCCGTCAATGCCTTCGCCCACCACGATATGCTCGATCCCGCAGTTCAGATGCGCGGCGAGGGCAGTGCGCAGCTCAAAATTCTCCGGATCGCCGTAGTTTTGCACATCCGCCGTCGCCATTGCCGCGATGGCTTTCGGGGACGGGCCAAAGACGCTTTCATTCGCGCCAAGCCGGGCCTTGAAGGGTTGGCCGAGGGTCCGTTCCTGCGTCTCAGGGCCGACGAACGGCACGGTGGCGGGCAGGGATTGTGCGAGCGGGGTCAGGCGGGCATGTGTCATGGCCAATTGGGTAGCGGCTTGGGTCCGGTGCCGCAAGAGGCTCCGCCGCTTAGGGTCAGGACACATTAAGCCACCCCTCTCAACACCGAAAAATGCGCGGAATCAGCAGCTTGCTTTGCGAAGACACGACTGGCCGTCATGGCAAGGGAAGCGCG
>CAZPXE010000159.1:0-7306 GCA_964590545.1 uncultured Rhodobacterales bacterium
CCTTGTGCACGTGTCCCAGATCGAAAACCGCCGCCTGAACCATCCTTCGGACGTTCTGAAGGAAGGCCAAGAGGTGAAGGTCAAACTGCTGGGCTTCGATGATCGCGGCAAGGTCCGCCTGTCGATGAAAGTGGTCGATCAGGAAACCGGCGAAGAAATGGCCGCAGAGCCGAAAAAGAAGAAAGAGAAAGTGAGCGACGAGGAAGAGTAAACCTCCACCTCACCGAGAACTTTCGGTTAATTCTGGAACCCCGGGCCGTTTGGTCCGGGGTTTTTCGTTTGTAACCGCGCGCTCAAGGGCGGTTTGACTCTACGTCATGGACTGACAGAGGGCCGTTTCGTGCCATTCTGCGCGGCATTATGGGAGGAAAAAACATGAAACACATTACTGGTGTAGCGCTTGCAGTGACGCTCTCGGTCGGGACGGCTGGCGCGGACACGATGGGCTTCACGGATTTCATCGGTTTTGGGGACAGCCTGAGCGACAAGGGGCGTTTCCCAGAAGGGCTTGCGACGAGTCCACCTCAGGATGGCAGCCGCTTCTCCGACGGACCCACATGGATGGAGCAAGTCGGGGCCGCGTTCGAAGCACGCGGCGGTGAGAACATCAACCTCGCTCTGGGCGGCGCGACCGCTGGCCCGAATACCGTCAATCGCGAGGCGCAGTATAACTTTGCCGAAGCCGTTCAGGCCGCCGAAAATGGCCCGCGGAGTAGCATTGCAGATGATCCAGACGATATTCCCTATCTCGACCTCATCAACTTTGGAGCGCAGGTCAATTCGCTGCTGTCGCGTGGCTTTGTCAGCACGCTAGACGACAACCCGCTGGTAACGGTGCTTCTGGGCGGCAACGACTTCCTTGGCCTGCCCGACAATCCGACGGAACCCGAGTTTCAAAGCGTTGGCGCGACCATCATCACCAGCCTTGCCAATGGCATCAGCACGCTGGCCGCCGCTGACGCCAAACTGGACGATTTCATGATCTCGAACATGCCGAGTTTTACCAAAGCGCCGAGCATTTTCCTTGTCCCGCAAGCGTTCAAAGACCCGACTGATATGGCCATTCAGGCCTTCAACACGGCTTTGGCAGATTCGATGGAACTTCTTGAAGCGCAACTGACACTGGGCCTAGGGCGGCAGATCAGTATCGAGATGTTCGACCTATATACGACGTTCGAGACAACCTATCAGGCCGGTTTGGATGCAGGGCTGATAGGTTTCGATAGCTGCTTGCCAGATAGCACGACGAACAATTGCCCGAATGAAGGCGACTCGTCGGCTTATCTGTTCCTCGACGATATCCACCCCAACTCTTTCCTTCAGACCGGCATCGCCGATGGTGCGCTTGCGCAACTTGCAAGCCGCATCGCCCCGGTGCCGCTGCCTGCGGGACTGCCATTGCTGCTGCTTGGCATGGCGGCGTTTGGCGTCATGAAACGCCGGGCGGCCTAAGTCGGAACGTCGGCTTGCTTTGTAAAAAGCACAAACCGCTGAGAGACCAAGAGCAGCAGAACCATCTTTGCTGCTCTTTTGTTTTGGGTCTGGTATTTTGTCGATATTTTGCGCTAAGCCACTGCGATTACTTACGGGTCACGAACGCGTTAAAAATCACGCAGCGCTGGACCCGTTGGGGGTCGAATGCACTACCTGTTTTTTGTTGAGCAAAGCTATTCATTTGCAATCCTGTCACCGCTGGCCGAGGCCGCGCGGGCGCGTGGAGGACAGGTCAGCTGGTATGTACTGCCCAGCCTGTCCCTTCCAGAGGACATGCAAGGCGAACACGTCGTGCGCCTTCTGGCCGAAGCACGCAGCATCCCTTCGAGCGCGGTGATCGCGCCGGGGAACTGGGTACCGTCCGGGCTAAGCGGTTTGGCGGTTCAGGTGTTCCACGGTTTCGCCTTCGAAAAGAAGGGCCATTTCCGCATTCGGGGCTTTTTTGACCTGTACTGTACGCCGGGACCTTTTCTGACGCAGTGGTTTGAAGAGGCCGCAGCAGAGCATGGGTACTTCGGCGTTGTCGAAACGGGTTGGCCGAAACTCGACCCGATCGCGGCCAACGGTTTGACGAAGCGTGCACCGACCGAGGCGCTCAGACTGTTGTATGCGCCGACATTCAGCCCCAGCCTGACCTCAGCCCCTGAACTTCTGGATATCTGGAAAGGTCATCTGACGCGGACGCCGGATCACCTGACCATCCGTTTCCACCCACTGATGGATCGCGCAATGATCGATCAATACCGCGCGCTAGAGCCGCTGGGCGCCATGTTCGACACCTCCGCGTCGTCAAATCAAGCAATCCGCGACGCCGATATCGTCATCTCGGATACGTCATCCATCGTGCAGGAGGCCTGTTGGCAGGGCCGTCCGGTCATCACTGTGCGAAATTCCGCGCCAAACAGCCGGATAACTGACATTGCAACCGCCGATGACCTGCCAAAAGCGCTAGTCAGGGTTGCAAACAATTATGAAGATTATGTAACACACGCCAAAGAGGCGGCGGCAGAGGTGCATCCCTATTGGGACGGCGCATCGTCGCAAAGGGTGTTGGACGCAATCGATGCGGAACTAGGTGGGCCGGGGCGCGGCAAACGACCCGGAAACTATCTGCGCCGATGGAAAGTTGGCCGCAAAGTTCGGAAATTGGAAAGAGCATGGCGCAAAAACGTGTAATAACATTCGGAACATTTGATGTTTTTCACGTCGGCCATGTAAATATTCTCGAACGATCCAAAGCACTTGGCGCGTGTCTTATTGTTGGCGTATCCACCGACGCGCTGAATTTCTCGAAAAAGCAGCGCTATCCGATTTTCGATGAAGCTCATCGGTTTCGCATCGTTGACAGTCTGTTTTGCGTGGACGAAGTGTTCTACGAGCATTCACTTGAGGAAAAACGGAACTACATCCTGGAGCACCGCGCCGATTTATTGGTGATGGGGCATGACTGGGCGGGCCGTTTTGATGAGTTCAAAGACATTTGCGATGTGCAGTACTTGCCACGAACAGAGGGCATTTCCACGACCGAAATTCTGACGAAGATACGAGAAGCAACGTGCGAATGACGAAACAGAAACAACCTTCTATGGACGTTTTGCGTCGGCAACTCCGCGACGCGGTCGAAGCGTGTGATGAATTGGGTCTAGAGTATCATTTGGAAGGCGGTACGTTGCTCGGGATTGTCCGAGATGGCGATATTTTGCCTTGGGATCATGATACCGATGTGTCGATCATGCGCGAAGATGTTCGCCGTATCCCGGAGCTAATCGAGAAGCTCAAATCGCGCGGTTGGCGGGCGTCAGAACGCGCGTACCAGTGGGACAAGTCCTATGCGAGAACCGGCGAAACCCGGCTTGTCAAAGTAAAAGGCAGGCGGTTCTTCTTTTTCCCCGATCAACACATGCTGGATGTTTTTGTCAAAACACGGTCTGGCGGACATGTGTATTGGCAGGCCGTTGGGGAAACCATGCGCGTGCCGGAAAGTCACTACGACGGGTATGACACTGTCGAGTGGCAAGGGCTGAAGGTCAAAACGCCGGTCGACTATGACACCTATTTGACCCTGAAATACGGTGATTGGCGCACGCCAGTCAAAGAATGGAACGCGTCGATGGAAAAAACCATCATTGAAGATAAGATCTGACGCCTTTCGACTTGCTGACACGTATGCCGAAGTCTGACGTAGGGTCGGCCTGTTAAATCTGACAATCACCTCAGGCCATGGCTTGCCTCCCGATTTGGCCAATGCCACAGTGCCTAGCAGTCAGCGCATCTCGGATAGGGAGTAAGCAAATGCTTGAGAAAAAACAGCATTACATAAATGGTGCTTGGACCGCGAGCCAAGGCGGCACGGACCACCACGTGATCAACCCCAGCACGGAAGAGCCTTGTGCCACGATCGCCAATGGCTCGGCGGCGGATGCAGAAGCGGCGATTGCAGCGGCCAAGGCGGCGTTCCCGGCATGGATGGCAACCCCGGTGGAGAACCGGATCGCGCTGGTCGAAAAACTGGTGGACCTCTATGACAGCAAGGCCGAGGAGATGGCTCAGGCGATGAGCCTGGAGATGGGCGCGCCCATCGACATGTCCCGCTCTCAGCAGGTGGGCGCGGGGACCTATCACTTGAAAAACTTCGTCCGCGCGGCGAAAAAGTTCGAGTTCATCAAACATCTTGGCCCACACGCGCCGGGTGACCGCATCGTGCATGAGCCGGTCGGGGTTGCAGCGCTGATCACACCCTGGAACTGGCCGATGAACCAGGTGACGCTAAAAGTCGGCGCGGCGGCGATTGCAGGCTGCACAATGGTGCTGAAACCATCGGAAGAAAGCCCGCTGAACGCGATGGTTTTTGCCGAGTTGATGGATGAAGCGGGCTTCCCCCCCGGTGTGTTCAATCTGGTGAACGGTGACGGGCCGGGCGTCGGCACGGTGCTGTCCGGCCACCCGGATGTGGACATGGTCAGCTTCACCGGATCGTCTCGTGCCGGGCGTCTGATTTCGAAGAACGCGGCGGAAACGCTGAAGCGCGTGCATTTGGAACTGGGCGGCAAAGGCGCGAACATCGTGTTCGACGATGCGGACGAGAAAGCGATCAAACGCGGCGTGCTGCATATGATGAACAACACAGGCCAAAGCTGTAACGCCCCCAGCCGCATGCTTGTGCAGCGCGGGGTTTATGACCAAGCCGTGGCCGAGGCGAAGGCCGTCGCCGAGAAAGTCACCGTTGGCCCCGCCAGCGAGCAGGGCCGGCATATCGGCCCCGTGGTGAACGAAGTGCAGTGGAACAAGATCCAAGGCCTGATCCAGCAGGGCATCGACGAAGGCGCAACCTTGGTGACAGGCGGCACCGGACGGCCCGAAGGGCTCAACCGCGGCTTCTTCGTCAAGCCCACGGTTTTTGCTGACGTGAATAACGACATGACCATCGCGCGCGAGGAAATCTTCGGCCCCGTCCTGTCGATGATCCCCTTCGACACCGAGGAAGAGGCGGTGCAGATCGCCAATGACACGGTCTATGGCCTCACCAACTATGTCCAAACTCAAGACGGTGCCCGCGCGAACCGTGTAGCCGGGCAACTCCGCTCCGGCATGGTCGAAATGAACGGCCAGTCGCGCGGGGCTGGTGCGCCGTTCGGCGGGATGAAACAGTCCGGCAATGGGCGTGAAGGCGGGGTTTGGGGGATCGAAGATTTCCTCGAGGTCAAATCCGTCGCAGGCTGGGCTGCTGAATAATACCCGACGGAAGCGAGGGGCCAGCCCCTCGCGCTCCCCGAAGTATTTCTAACCCGAAGAAGAACAGGTCCACCCTCCGTTGGACGACAACGGAGGGCTTCTCCGGGTGCGGTCATCGGCGCTTCCGCCTGTACCGCTTCTCTACTGTCTAGAGTCTTGGTTAAGGCTTCCTTACTTCTCTGGGTGAAAAATACTTCGGGGGAGTCTCCAAAGGAGACGGGGGCTGGCCCCCTTCCCGGCTTCAAAACGGCGCAGTGCTTCGGAATTTATGCGAGCGCCCACCTTCGGGGTGCTTCAGGCGCAGTTCTTCGGAATGAAGCATCAGGCGCGGGAACTCCAGCGCCGGGCCGGTGGCGTAGAACGGGTCCCCCAAGATCGGGTGGCCGATGGCGAGGCAATGGACCCGAAGCTGATGGCTGCGCCCGGTTTTGGGCCACAGGCGCAAGCGCGCGGTATCACCCTCGTCTTTGATGCGTTTCCAAGTTGTTTGCGCGGGCTTGCCCGTCTCGTGGCAGATCATTTGTTTGGGGCGGTTGGGCCAGTCGACGATGAGGGGCAGGTCGATCTCTCCCGACGCTTCCGCAGGCACATCCCATACGCGCGCAACATAGGCTTTCTTGATCTGCCGTTTTTCAAATTGCAGGCCCAAATGCCGCTGCGCATGGGGGGTGCGGGCGAAGACCATGATGCCCGAGGTGTCGCGGTCGAGGCGATGAACCAGCAGGGTTTCGGGGAACACAGCCACCAGCCGCGACAGCAGACAATCGGCGAGGTGCTCGCCTTTGCCCGGCACCGACAGCAGGCCACTGGGTTTGTTCACGATCAGCAGGTGGTTGTCTTCGTGCAGAATATCTAGCGGATCATTTGGCGGGACGTAGTCACTCATGCCCACGCGGTCGCAGATGCGCGCGTGGTTTTCAACCCGTCTTGGCGCGCATCTGACGCAAGAGCGAGACGCTATAGACCACCAACCCGGCCCAGATCAGTGGGAAGGCGACTTGGCGGGCGGCGTCGAACGGCTCACCAAAGACCAGCACCGCGCAGAGGAAGATCATCGTCGGCGCGATGTATTGCAGGATCGCGATTGTCGACAGGCGCAGCCCCTTTGCGCCATTGGCGTAAAGCATCAGCGGCACCGCCGTCACGATCCCGGCGCCGAGCAGCATAGATGTATCGAAGCTATTGGACAGGAACGCTGCCTCCCCGCGCATCCCGATCCAGACCAGAAAAGCGACGGCGGGGGGTGTGAGGATCAGCACCTCCAGCAGGAACCCCTGATTGGGGCCGATGGGCAGTTTGCGTTTGAAGAAGGCGTAGAACCCCCAGGACACGGTCAGGCCCAGCGCGACCCAAGGCACCTGACCGGCTTGGAGCGTCAGATACAGAACCCCAGCCGTCGCCAGTCCGACAGACACATATTGCGCGCGGGTCAAACGCTCGCCCAGAAGCAGCGCGCCGAGAGCCATCGAAAAGAGCGGGTTGATATAGTAGCCCAGCGCCGCTTCAACCGTGCGTTCAGCCGCAATCGCCCACACATAAATGCCCCAATTGATCGTCACCAGCGCCGCCGTCACCGCCGCCATGCCCAGCATCCGGGGATTGCGCAGGGCGGACATCAGATCGGACGTGCGGCGCAGCGCCATCAGCACCAGCAGCGCAATCGGCACCGACCAGATCACGCGATGCGCCACCACTTCCACCGGGCCGATATGGTCCAGCGCCTTCAGGTAAAGCGGCAGAAAGCCCCAAAGGAAATAGGCGCTGACTGCGAAGGCGATGCCAGAGGAGGTATCTTCGTGCTGATTGCTCATGCGCCGATAGGGCCTGCGGGGGGCTCAACCGTCAAGCCGCCGCGCCACGGCATTTTGTGATGTGTGATATCACGGTTGGTGACGCGATTTGGTGACGGTCACGCCGAAGCGCCCTGCTAAGCTTTGGCTAACCAAGGCCGGACCGACAAGGATGCATCCGAATTGGGTTCCGTCCGTCTGATCGCTCCCCGCTGCATAGGTCGGAGCCCTGGTCTGAAACGTTTCGCGGGGCAATCTGGTCCTCCCGGCTGAAGAAACCGCAAACCCAG
>CAZPXE010000160.1:0-1824 GCA_964590545.1 uncultured Rhodobacterales bacterium
CTGCCAGAGCTAGCCCGTGCGGGCGGTCTGGCTTTGGCACGGCTTGGATTGTTTAGAGAGATACCCGCCCCGGCCTTGAGCCGGGGCCTCGCAGCCACAAAGCGCCCGCTCAAGTCTTCGAGGTCCCGGCTCGGGGCCGGGACGGGGTTACTTCTTTTTCATTTGCTGCCAGAGCCAGACGACCAGCATCGCGCCAGCGATTGCTCCGATCAGGCCGCCGAGCAGGCCGAGCACGCCAGCGGCGACTTGCAGCAGGACGCCGCCGATGATTGCGCCGACCATGCCGATGACCACGGTTGTGATGATATCCGCTTCGATTTTCAGGGCGCGGGTGGCGATGAAGCCAGCGGCTGCGCCGACGATGATAAGCCAGAGTATCGGCATTTAGGTGCCTCCAAGCCGTGTTCCGGGGGCGAGTTGCGCGCCGCGTTGGAACTCGCCCACATCCTGCGCGCTTTTGCCCGCGCGTTGCAAGCGGGTTGGCCTGATCGCGCCGGTGCCGCAGGCGATGGTGAGCGTGTCGTCGAGGATGGTGCCGGGGGCGGCGGAGCCGCTGACCGTTTGGGCGTTCAGAAGTTTCAGGCGTTGGCCGTCCAGCGTGGTCCATGCGCCGGGGAAGGGTGACAGGCCGCGGATTTGGCGGGCGACGGTGTCTGCGGGCTGGGTCCAGTCGATCTGGGCTTCGGCTTTGTCGATTTTTTCGGCGTAAGTGACGCCTTGGTCCGGTTGCGGGTCGGCGGTGAGGGTGTCGAGGGTGGCAAGGGCTTCGGTGATGGCGCGCGCGCCCATGGTGCTGAGGCGGTCGTGGAGGGTGCCGGTGGTGTCCGTGTCTGCGATGGGGGTCGTGTGGCGCAGCAGGACGGGGCCAGTGTCGAGGCCCGCTTCCATTTGCATGATGCAGACGCCTGTTTCGGTGTCTCCGGCCATGATCGCGCGGTGGATCGGGGCGGCTCCGCGCCAGCGGGGCAAGAGGGAGGCGTGGATGTTGAGACAGCCTTTGGTGGGCGCATCAAGGATGGGTTGCGGCAGGATCAGGCCATAGGCGACGACGACGGCGATATCTGCGTCGAGGGCGGCGAATTGGGCTTGGTCTTCGGGGGATTTGAGCGAGGTCGGGTGGTGGACGGGCAGGCCGAGCGCGTCGGCTTTTGTGTGGACCGGGGAGGGGCGGTCTTTTTTGCCGCGTCCGGCGGGGCGGGGCGGCTGGGTGTAGACGGCGCGCACATCGTGGTCCGCATGGAGGGCGTCGAGGACGGGGACGGAGAAGTCCGGGGTGCCCATGAAGATGACCTTCATGCCTTCGCCTTTTTGGCTTTGCGCAGGAGCATGTCCTGTTTGACCTTAGAGAGGTTGTGGAGGAACAGTTTGCCGTTCAGGTGGTCGATCTGGTGTTGGATAGAGGTCGCTTCGATGTCCTCAAAGTCGCGGCGCATGATCATGCCGTTTTCGTTGAGGAAGCGGATGGCGACGTGGCGGGGGCGTTTGAGTTTGGCCGACACGCCGGGCAGGCAGGGGCTGGCTTCTTCGTGGCCGCGCAGCTCGCCGGAGGCGGAGATGATTTCCGGGTTGGCGAGGCGGATGCGGCGGGAGCGGTCCGGGGTCACGTCCACCACGGCGAGGCGCAGCATGACGCCGATTTGCGGTGCGGCGAGGCCGACGCCGGGGACGGCATCCATCGTGTCGATCATGTCTTGCCAGATGGCGCGGATCTCGTCGGTGATCTCGACCACAGGTTCTGCCGCCATGCGCAGCCGCTTGTCGGGCCACATGACAAAATCGCGCATACCGGGTTAGGGCCGCGCGCGTTCGCGCTTCAGCTTCACC
>CAZPXE010000160.1:1834-7255 GCA_964590545.1 uncultured Rhodobacterales bacterium
GATCTCGGCCACCGGCTCGGCGGTGGTGCGCAGGCGTTTGTCGGGCCATTGGAGGATGGGCTTTATGGTCATGCGGAGGCCAGATAAGTTGCTTCTAGGGTGGTACGCATCGCCGGGTCGAGCCGGTCGAACGTCACTGTGCCGTTCAAATGGTCAAGCTCGTGCTGGATGCAGGCGGCGGCGAAGCCTTCGAACCAGCGGGTCTGCGGGGTTCCGTCTTCGGCCAGCCAGCGGACATGGACGCGGCCCGGGCGGGTGACGGGGGCGAGCACGCCGGGGATCGACAGGCAGCCTTCGTCTTGGGTGGCGGTGGTGTCCGACGCGCCAAGGATTTCGGGGTTGATGAAGGCGATGGGGTCGTCCGCGCCCTCTTTCCAGCCGGTATCTATCACGAAAACACGCTGCATCACGCCGATTTGCGGCGCGGCAAGACCGCGGCCGGGGGCGGCGTACATGGTGTGGAAGAGGTCTTTGATCAGGGACAGCGTTTCCTCTGTCACCGCATCGACGGGCGCGCAGGTCTGAGACAGGCGCGGATCGGGCCATTGGAGGATGGGTCGGATCGGCATCGGTTACTCCCGCGCGCGCTCTTTCTTCAGCTTGACCATCTTACGGGTGATCATCTGGCGTTTGAGGGGCTTGAGGTAGTCGATAAAGAGCTTGCCGTCGAGGTGGTCAATCTCGTGCTGGACACAGGTGGCCCAGAGACCGTCGAAGGTCTCTTGCTGTTCATTGCCATCGAGATCGAGCCATTTGACATCGACCACAGCGGGGCGGGTCACGTCGGCATATTGATCGGGGATCGACAGGCAGCCTTCGTCATAGGTGTTCAGCTCATCCGAGGAGGCGATCACTTCGGGGTTGAGCATCACCAAGGGGCGCGGCCCCGGTTCCTCGTCGGGCTTGTTGCAATCCAGAGCGATGATGCGGTGCATTTGGGCCACTTGCGGGCCTGCAAGGCCGATGCCGGGCGCGACGTACATCGTTTCCAGCATGTCCTTGGCCAGCGTGCGCAATTCGTCCGAGCTGTCGGGCACGGCGGGCACGGTTTTCTTCAGGCGCGGGTCCGGGTGGATCAGAATGGGCAATTTCATGCAGACCATGTAAGCCAGCGCGCATCCGGCTGCAATAATGGGGCTGCAATCATGGTGCTGTAATCGGGGCGCTGCAATCTGCTTGCACCCGTCGCGGGGCGCGTTAGCGTTGCGTGGTACGAGCAAACGGAGAGACCCCATGAGTCTGGACAGCCCCTTTGACGAAATGATCGACCGCCGCGGCAGCCATTGTGCCAAGTGGGACAAGATGGAGGCGATTTACGGCGTGCCAAAGTCGGATGGGCTGGCGATGTGGGTCGCGGACATGGATTTCAAACCGCCGCAATGCGTGCTGGACGCAGTGCAGGCGCAGATTGACCATGGGGTGATGGGGTATTTTGGGGACGATTCAAAGTACCTCGCCGCGATCCAGTGGTGGATGAAGGAACGCCATGGGTGGGAGGTGGACCCCGCCTCGGTCTTTACCACGCATGGGTTGGTGAACGGGACGGCGATGTGCGTCGATGCCTTCACCGCGCCGGGCGATGGGGTGGTTTTGTTTACCCCGGTGTATCACGCCTTCGCGCGGGTGATTACGGCGGCGGGGCGTGAAGTGGTCGAGTGCCAGATGGTCAATAATGACGGTCGGTACGAGATGGATTTCGACGCCTATGACGTGCAAATGAGCGGGCGGGAGACGATGGTGATCCTGTGCTCGCCGCATAATCCCGGTGGGCGCGTCTGGACCAAGGCGGAATTGGAAGGTGTGGCGGCGTTTGCGCGCAAGCATGATCTGGTGCTGGTGTCGGATGAGATTCATCATGATCTGGTGATGCCGGGCCATACCCACATGCCGATGACGGCGATTGAGGGGATCGAGGATCGGCTGGTGATGATGACCGCGACCACGAAAACCTTCAATATTGCGGGCTCGCATAGTGGCAATGTGATCATTCCTGATGCGGGTTTGCGCGCGAAATTTGCCGGGCGGATGGCGGCGCTGGGGCTGTCGGCAAACTCGTTTGGCTTGTTCATGGCGACGGCGGCGTATTCGCCGGAAGGGGCAGTTTGGGTCGATCAATTGACCGCCTATCTGGATGGCAATCGGCGGCTGTTTGATGAGGCGATCAACGGGATTCCGGGGCTGAAGTCGATGCCGCTGGAGGCGACTTACTTAAGCTGGGTGGATTTTTCCGGCACCGGGATGGCGCGGGAGGAGTTTACGCGGCGCGTGCAGGACGGCGCGCGGATTGCGGTGAACCACGGGCCTACCTTTGGGACCGGGGGCGATGATTTCCTGCGGTTCAATATCGCGACGCCGCGCGCGCGGATTGAGGAGGCTGTTGGCCGGATGGCGGAGGCGTTTGGGGATTTGCAGTGAGGCGCAGCGTTAGCCTTTGAAGGTCCGGATCACAACGTGATCCGGTTCGCGCCCGGCCCCGCCCCCCAGGGCGGGCGCGAAGCAGCGACGCAAGCAAAGAGTTGCCCGGTTTCGAGTGGTTCGGCCCGCCGAGCAAATGGATAGCCGCCCTCGGGGCCGGGCGCGAACCTTAAGTCACACGCTGAAGTTTGCGATTAGGTCTTGGGTCGGTTGTCCACGATCCGCACCGCTTTTCCTTCGGACCGCGCCACGCCGCCCACGGGTTTCACGTCCACCTTCACAGACACGCCCACATGGGTTTTCACCAGCCCGCCAAGCTCTGCGGCGGCGGTGCTGGGATCGGCGGCGGCATCGGCTTGCTCGCACAGGACCGTCATTTGGTCCATCCGGTCGGGGCGGCTGAGTTCCAGTTGGAAATGCGGCGCGAGGCCGGGCACTTGCATCAGGCATTCTTCGATCTGGGTCGGGAAGACGTTGACGCCGCGCAGGATGATCATGTCGTCTGAGCGGCCTGTGACCTTCTCCATCCGCCGCATTGACCGGGCGGTGCCGGGGAGCAGGCGGGTCAGGTCGCGGGTGCGGTAGCGGATGATGGGGAAGGCTTCTTTGGAGAGCGAGGTGAAGACAAGCTCGCCAAATTCGCCATCGGGGAGGACGTCGCCGGTTTCGGGGTTGATGATTTCGGGGTAGAAATGGTCTTCCCAGATATGTAGCCCGTCTTTGGTTTCGACGCATTCCATCGACACACCGGGGCCGAGCACTTCGGATAGGCCATAGATATCAACGGCGTGCATGTCGAAGGCGTCTTCGATTTCGGTGCGCATGGCGTTGGTCCACGGCTCGGCGCCGAAGATGCCGACTTGCAGCGAGGAGGCGCGGGGGTCGAGGCCTTGGGCGTTGAATTCATCCAGCACCGAGAGCGCGTAGGAGGGGGTGACGGTGATGCCCTTGGGTTTGAAATCGGTGATCAGGCGCACTTGGCGCGGGGTCATGCCGCCGGAGATGGGCACGGTGGCGAGGCCGAGCGCGTCTGCGCCAAGGTGGATGCCGAGACCGCCGGTGAACAGGCCGTAGCCATAGGCGTTGTGCAGCATGTCGCCGGGGCGCATTCCGGCGGCGCGCAGGGAGCGGGCGACCATCTGGCCCCACATATCAAGATCGTTCTGGGTGTAGCCCACGACGGTTGGCTGCCCGGTGGTGCCCGAGGAAGCGTGGATGCGCGCCACTTGGTCCTGCGGCACGGCGAACATGCCGAAGGGGTAGTTGTCGCGCAGGTCCTGTTTGACGGTGAAGGGGAACTTGGCGAGGTCTTCCAGCGAGGTCAGCTCATCCGGGTGCACGCCCGCCGCATCGAAGCTGGCTTTGTAGTGGGGGACGTTGGCATAGGCGTGGTTCAGGGACCAACGCATCCGCTCTAGCTGCGTGGCGGCGATTTCATCGCGGGAGGCGATTTCGAGCGGATCGAGGCTGTCCCTTGGCGGTGTCAGGTCTTTCATGGGGCGATGTCCTCCTCATCGAAATGCTGGCCTTTGACCACGCGGGAAAGCCCGCGCATCTCGGCTATTTTGCGCCCGCCTTCGCCGGTGACGGTGATATCATAGATGCCGGAGCGGCCTGTGCGGGCGGTTTCCGTGGCCGTGGCGGTGAGCCGTTCGCCCGCGCGGCCGGGGGCGAGATAGGTGATCTGGTTTTGCTGTGCGACGACCATCTGGTTGTAGCTGTTGCAGGCAAAGGCGAAGGCGCTGTCGGCGAGCGCGAAGATAAAGCCGCCATGGGCAATCCGGTGGCCGTTCAGCATATCCTCGCGGATGGTCATGGACATAACCGCGCGGCCCGGCCCCACCTCGTCGATTTGCATGCCGAGGCCGGGGCTGGCTTGGTCGGCTGCGAACATCAGTTCGGCGCTTTTCTCGGCGCGCTGTTGGGGTGTCAGCTTGGGCATATGCGTTTCAGAATTCCTTGTCTGCGCAGAAATTGGTAACGTGTCGCGCCTCATGCGGCAATAGCGTGCGCTAAGGCTTGCCATAAATCCGCAAACGCGCAAGTCTTGTGGCATGAACATGCAAACCCCGCCGCCCAGCAATCTGCGCGAGTTGCCGAACCCCACTGTTACGTATCACCGGACTGAGCTGTCGGTCATTCTGTCCCTTTACGGGCGGTTTGTGGCCGCAGGAGAGTGGCGGGACTATGGGATTTCGTCGCTGAAGGATGTGGCGATCTTCTCGGTCTTCCGGCGCACGGCGGAGCATCCGATTTATCGGATCGAGAAGCGCCCGAAGCTGCGCGGGAAGCAGGGGATGTATACGGTCGTCGGGATGGATGGGCAGATCTTGCGGCGGGGGCATGATTTGCGCACCGTTCTGCGGGTGCTGGAGCGCAAGCTGATCCGGGCGGTGGAGTAGAGTTCTGCATGCGGGAGCGAGGGGCCAGCCCCTTGCGCTCCCCGAAGTATTTTTGGCGAAAGGAAAGCAGGCGCGCTGCGTTAGGGTCAGGACCCTAGAGGCGTTTATGCGCTAAAACTTGGCCATCGCCTTGGGAGTCGATGCGTTTTACCGCCTCATTCAGCGGCTCTAGGGCGACGGACATGGCGCCTGCGTTGGCGTGGATGAGCGTCTGTGCATCGTAGAGCAGGGCGACGTGGCCTTTCCAGAACATCAAATCGTTGCGTTTGGGGGGGGTGCCTTGTGGCAGGTCGGTTCCGAGCGCGGCCATTTGCTGGTCGCTGTCGCCGGGGCAGGGGATGTGCGCGGCTTGGCAGGCCAGTTGAACGAGGCCGGAGCAGTCGATGCCGAAGGCGGAGTTGCCGCCCCAGAGATAGGGGGTGCCAAGCAGATGTTCCGCGGTGTCGGCGAGGTCGGGTTGCGGTTGGTCCAGCGGCGTCAGGTGGTGCGCGGGCACGTAGCGGCCATCATGGGTGCGGGCGAAGCGGCCCTCGGTTCCGATAATGCGCAGGAGGGAGCCGCAGGAGATTGCGACGGGGCGCGGGGTTTTGAAGTTCGGCTCATC
>CAZPXE010000161.1:0-7141 GCA_964590545.1 uncultured Rhodobacterales bacterium
CGCCGGACGTGTTACAGGAGATTGCCGAAGGGTTGGTGCCGGGGCTGTATCGGTAAATCGGGTTCAAGAGCCGAACCGGCCAAGCTGGGCCAAAGCCAGTCCGCGGGGTGGCGATGGAAACAGCCGTTCCGACGCGGTTTTTTTCAGCCGCTTTGGCGAGTAGAACGAAGGGAGCGCCAAGCTGAGCCAAAAAGCCAGCCCGGGGGGCGGTCTGGCTTTGGCGCGGCGGCTTCGCCTTGAGTCCGCGCCGGGGCGCCTCGAATAAACTGCCTCAGCAGTACCGCTCCGGCCCTTCCCATTGCACCGCGTTGTAGCGATCCCCATACGCCCAGCCGACGGGCAGCACGTCTTCGATCTGCGCACATTCGGCGGCGGTGAGGGTGCGGTCCATCCCGGTCAACAGCTCTTCCAAATGCGCGACATCTTTGGTGCCGGGGATGGGCAGAACATGTGCCCCTTGCGCGCACAGCCATGCAATCGCCAGCCCCGCTGCGGGCAGGCCCAAATCGGCGGCCAAGCTACGGAAACTATCGGTAGCGGCGATATTGGCGGCAAAGTTCGGCTCCATAAAGCGCGGATTGGTGACGAGGAAGTTGATCCCCTCGACCCTTGCCCGGTCAAAAGGCGCGTCTGTCAGGAAGCTGCGGCCGACCGGCGAAAACGCCACCAGCGTCGTGCCCAACGCGGCGCACGCCTGCGAAAGACCCAATTCCGGCGCGCGCGTGGAGAGCGAGTATTCCGACTGCACCGCCGCAATCGGACATTCCGTCCAGGCCCGGCGCAAGGTGGACGGGGCGATCTCGGAGAAGCCGACGGAGCGGGTTTTGCCCTTTTCGATCAACCGCTTCAGAGTTCCGGCCACGTCTTCGGGACTATGCGCGCGGTCATAGCGGTGGATGTAGAACAGATCGACGCAATCAATGCCGAGCCGCTTGAGCGACTTGTCCAGCTCTGCTTCCAGATAATCCGCGTCATTGTTGAACCGCCGCTCTGGCTTGCCCGCGATCCCTGCCTTGGTGGCGATATGCATCCCGTCCCGCGCGCCGGGGTTGGCGGCAAACCACGCGCCGATAATCTCTTCAGATCGGCCCATGCCGTAAACATTGGACGTGTCGATATGGCTCACGCCGCGGTCGCGGCACATGTCCAGAACGGCATGGCTTTCCGCCTCGCTCGCGTTGCCGTAAAGCCCGGCAAAAGACATCGCGCCGATCCCGAATTGCGAAACGTTTGGCCCGTCTGGCCCGAGCGGTACAGTTTTCATCTGGTCATTCCCCCTAGCTTTCCCGCATTGCTAGCGCTCCTGAGGCGGAACAGCAATCTTTGCCGGGGGCTTGCGCGCGAAAGCAAGCCGGACAATGCTGCGCCAAAGTAGCAGGAGGCGAGATATGAGCGGCATACCCAACCACATCATGGGCGATGTCTGGCCCCATATCGCGCCCGGCGCGGCGGATGCCGATTATGGCAGCCTCAGCCAATCCGCGCCCGGCCCTTTCCCGATCCGTAGTTATCAAACGCTGGTGCTGACCTATACGGTCGGCGAATACGGTCTGGACGATAGCGGCGCGATCAAACTGGTGCATCGCTTCATTCAGGACGGCGGACCGTTGCAAGCAGACGATCCGAGCGCGGCGAATTACGTCACCGCCAAAGCGTCGAACGGCGCGGGCCTCGCCCTTAGCCGCGATCCGGCGGTGCATCAACGGCCTTGGACCAACGGTATCTTGGTGACGGTGAAAGGCGGGTATATGTCGCCCGGCGATACGATCACCCTGACCCTCGGAGACTGCACGGGCGGCGGGCCGGGGCTGCGTCTGCAAACCTTTTGCGAAAGCGCGCATGATTACGTGATGCTCGCCGATCCTTGCGCTTGCGGCGTCTTCCTGCCGGTTGGCACAGCAAGTTTCGAGATCATCGGCGGCCCGGCAACGTCATGGGTTCTCACCGCACCGACCCTGCGCCGTCCGGGCGAGGCGTTTCACATTGGCCTGCGCGCCGAAGATGCGTGGGGCAATGCGACGGGGGATCATGCAGAGGATCTGCATGTCACCTGCTCCGGCCCCGTGGACAATCTGCCCAAGACAATCCAATTCGGCAAAGGCGCGCGGGGTCACAGTCTCGAAAACCTGAACATCGACGCGCCCGGCACCTATCGGTTCACGCTGCGCGCTGCTGATGGAACGCAGCTTGCCACTTCCAATCCGCTGATCATCCGCGACAGCGCCGTGGCGGGCTATTGGGGAGACCTGCACGCGCAGTCGGGCGAGACCATCGGCATCAGCACGCTTGATGAACATTTCACCTTCGCCCGCGATATCGCGCATCTGGATGTGACCAGCCACCAAGGCAATGATTTCCAGATCACCAACGGCTTCTGGCAACAGATCAATGACCTCTCTGCCGCCTATGACGCGCCGGGCCGCTTCACCGTCTTTCCCGGCTATGAATGGTCGGGCAACACGCCGCTGGGCGGGGACCACAACGTGTTCTTTGCCAAGGAAGGCGCGCAAATCCACCGCTCGTCGCACACGCTTCTCGAAGACCGCAGCGATCTGGAGACTGACGCCCAAACCCTTGAAACCCTTTTCGAAAAGCTGCAAGGGGTCGACACGGTGCTTTATGCCCATGTGGGCGGCCGGCCTGCGGATATTTCACGCGCCGAGGATGCGCGGCTGCGCACCGCGGTGGAGGTTCATTCGGACTGGGGCACCTTTGAATGGATCCTGCTGGACGCCTTCGATCTGGGCTATCGCGTCGGCGTTGTGTGCAACAGTGACGGGCACAAAGGCGCGCCAGGGGCTTGCTATCCGGGCGCGTCAGAATTTGGGGCCTATAGCGGGTTGACCTGTTTTCTTGCGCCCCAGCTAAACCGCACCGAGATTTTCGCGGCCATGCGCCGCCGCCACCATTACGGCACCACCGGGGCGCGGATGCATATCGATCTGACCGCACATCTTGGCGCGTCTGGTGTGCGCTACCGCGAAGACCCGCGTTGGTCAGATCGCGCACCGGAACCTGCGACGACTGCGATTATGGGCGATATCGTCAGCACCGACAAAAACGAAGTCTCACTTGATATCGCTATCGAGGCTCAGGCCCCGATTGAACGGGTCGATATCATGCGCGGGCGCGATCTGGTGAAAACGATCCGACCTTACGCAGACGATGATCTGGGACGCCGCATTCGTGTCATCTGGGAAGGGGCGGAGTATCGCGGACGGGGACGTCAAACGCATTGGCTCGGGCAGTTGAGCTTCGATGGGGCTGAGGTCACACAGATGAACACCATTAACGATTGGAACCTTGAGCGACAAATCGCACTTACAGACGCGCGGCATATTGATTTCGATGTCATCACGACTGGAAACTACGTCGCTATGGACCTTTGGCTTGCTGCCGAGACTGAAGAGGATGCCAAGCTAAGTATCAACTGCCCGCAAGTGCAAGCCGAGGTTCCGCTGAACAGCATCGGACTTGGCGATACATGTCTGGATGCTGGAGGGTTGGAGCGTCAAATGCGGATTTTCCGTTTGCCAGATGCTCTTTCATCTTTGCGTTTGGAAACGAGCTTGGCGGTGCACCTGCTGGGCGGTGAAAATGATGTACCGATCTGGCTGCGCGTGACAACCGAGGACGGGCACCGCGCCTGGACCAGTCCGATTTATGTCATTCCCAAGCGGATTTGAATTGCGACGTCGCACGCTTGGAAAGCGTGCGAACTTCGCCGAACATGGCGTGATGCTAATTAGCGTCACTCTGCCAAAAAAGACTCAATGCGAATAGGCTTTGGATCGCGTACTCGTTTATAATTCAGAAGAGCCGTTATTTGTCGGTTGCCCTCACGTATCAAGTTTGAGCGGTTTGGTGTGCTCACTTAGATTGGTGCCATATATATGTTTGATTAGCGTGGTTTGCTGCGAAGGATCGCCCCATGACCAACGCATCGATTGCGGATGCAAAAAGTTTGCGTCACTTGCAAAATCTTACGACGCCCATTTGGATTTTCGACGTTGAACAACATCGTATCTGCTGGGGCAATAGCGCTGCGCAAGACTTTTGGGGCGCCGGGTCGCTCGACGAGTTGCTGGAACGAGATTTTTCTTCGGACAGCCATTCAGTGCGTGAACGCCTTAAGCAAATCGTGCGTGATGGGCGCGGCGGCGCGCAAGTTCAAGATACGTGGACCCTGTATCCGCGCGGCAAACCCCGCACCGTCGTGATCAGCTTTAGCCCGCTAGAGTACACAGAGCGCTGTCGCTCTGCATTGATGATCGAATTGATCCGGCCGGTCGATGTGGCCTCGGGCACGGAAGATCTGCGGATTCTAGAAGCCGCAAAAGCCTCGGCGCTTATGGTCAGTAGCTTTACAATCCAAGGGCAGCTTGTCGCACAGAACCCGGCCGCCCTGTCTTGCTATGGTACGGTGAATGACTGGACAAACAATCTTCGGACAAGGATTACCAAACCTGCGCAAGCGGAAAACCTGCTGTCCTGCGCTACGGACAATGCGCGTTTCGAAGACGAGGTGACTGTACAAACTCAAGCCGGACCGCGCATTCACCAGATGTTCGCCCGGCGCGGGCGAGACCCGGTGACGGGCGAATTCGTCCTGATTGTATCCGAGGAAGATGTAACAGAAAAAGTTTCGCTCCGCCGCCAGTTGGAGGATTTAAACAACCGGTTGGAAGCCGAAGTTGCCGAGCGCACGCGCGCGCTGCGCGCCAGCGAAGAGCGCTACGAGTTGGCGACGCGCTCAGCGGAAATGTGGGATTGGGATATCGTTGAAAATACGATCGAAACCTCAGAAATGTTCCTGCGCACCATCGGCTATGATGACGAAGACTTCTTACGCAAATTTCAGAAGGAAGGTGTTTTCAATTTCTTGCACCCCGATGATGTCCAGAAATTCCGCACGGCTTTGATCGCGCATATCAAAAGCCCATCCACATTGCTGGACATCGACGTGCGGTTCATGAGCCGGGACTTGGGTCCACGTTGGTTCAATTTACGCGGCTCGTCGGTATTAGGCCCGGCAGGGCGCGCCGTGCGTTCGGTCGGTTTGGTGACAAACATTCAGGCACGCAAAGATCTTGAGGAGTCCCTCTTCGCGGCACAGCGGCTTGAGGCTGTCGGGCAACTCACCGGCGGGATCGCGCATGATTTCAACAATTTGCTGACGGTAATCGGGGGAAATGCTGAGCTTTTGGCGGTGGATCCGGCCGGTGATCCGGAACTGACAACTGCAATTCGCGAAGCCGCAGATCGCGGCGCTCAGCTGACACGGCATCTTTTGGCTTTCTCTCGCAAACAGCCTTTGCAGCCAGAACCATTGGATCTGCGAGACCGTATCGCGGACATGACGACCACCCTGCTTCGGACTTTGGGCCGGGACATCGATATCCAAACCGATATCGCACAGAGCACGTGGAATGTATTTGCGGATCCGACACAAACCGAAAGCGCGATACTAAATCTTGCGCTGAATGCACGCGATGCGATGCCAGACGGCGGGCGGCTTGTAATTTCATGCATCAACAAAAGTATGTCCGCCGCAGAAGCGTCCGCAGCGCAATTGACCGGCGGGGCTGGGGATTATGTGCAAATCAGCGTCAGCGACAGCGGCCACGGCATGGATGTGGAAACCCGAAGCCGGGCGTTCGAACCATTTTTTAGCACCAAGGGCGTCGGCAAGGGCAGTGGTCTTGGTTTGTCGATGGTGCTTGGCTTCTCAAGGCAGTCAGGCGGTGACGCGAAAATCGAAAGCAGTAAGGAGTTTGGCACAACGGTCAGCCTGTTCCTGCCGCGTTCGGCACGGGCTGCGCAGGCCGAAGACACAGCGCCAGCCGCCTTGCCAATGGGAGGGGGAAACGCACTGGTGCTGTTGTTGGAAGACGATAGTGACGTACAACGCACTTTGCAAAACATGCTTCATATGATGGAGTATCACGTGTTGCGGGCGGCTACGGCACAAGACGCGTATAGTTTACTGCAACACAGCCCGCGCCCCGACATCTATCTGGTTGATGTCGTCTTACCCGGAGGCGAGACCGGCGTAGATTTTGCGGATCAGGTTCGCCGTTCTGATCCCGAAGCACGGATCATATTTGTCTCAGGCCACCCGAAATCCAACCTCCCTGATCACCGCATCGCTGCGCTGGAGGCCAGCTTTCTGCAAAAACCATTCACTGTGAAAGCGCTGTCAGATGCATTGGAAGATAGCGCCTTGCCGCAAGTGCCCGCGGAGCGAACTGGCAAGGGCCAAACCGCGAAAAGGAGGTAATCGGCTATCCTGTGAAGAGCAGGCCATAAGTTTCGCGCAGAAGGTTCTTTTGCACTTTCCCCATGGTGTTGCGCGGCAGTTCCGAGGCAAGCTCGAGTTTGCGTGGCTGTTTGAACCCTGCAAGCGCGCCGCGCGCAGATTGAGCGATCGCGTCCAGATCAATCTCCTGACCCGGCTCGGCCACCAGAACGCCCACCACCGTCTCGCCAAAGTCGGGATGTGGCACACCGATGACCGCGCTTTCAAGCACGCCGGGTTGGTCATCGAGGAACAGTTCGATCTCCTTGGGGTAGATGTTGTAACCACCCGATATGATCAGATCCTTGCTGCGCCCGACGATGCTGACATAGCCATCTTCGTCCATGCGCCCCAGATCGCCTGTGATGAAGAACCCGTCCGCGCGCAATTCTTCGGCGGTCTTTTCCGGCATCTGCCAGTAGCCTTTGAACACGTTCGCCCCACGCACTTCGATAGACCCTGTCTCGCCCTGCGGCAGCGCATCGCCCGTGGACGGATCGGTGATTTTCAACTCCACCCCCGGCAGCGGCATCCCAACGGTGCCCGCGCGGCGGTCGCCGTCATAGGGGTTGGAGGTGTTCATATTGGTTTCCGTCATCCCGTAGCGTTCCAGGATGCGGTGGCCGGTCCGGTCCTCAAACGCCACATGGGTGTCGGCGAGTAGTGGCGCCGAGCCCGAGATAAATAGGCGCATGTGCTGCGTCAGTCCCCGATCAAAGCGAGGATCATCCAGCAGGCGGGTGTAGAAGGTCGGCACACCCATCATTGTCGTCGCGCGCGGCATCTGCGTGATCATCTGGTCCAGATCGAACTTCGGCAGGAAAATCATCGCCCCTCCCGCCA
>CAZPXE010000162.1:0-7121 GCA_964590545.1 uncultured Rhodobacterales bacterium
TCGATCATTCCGCACATATGGCTTACGACCAGCGCAAACCACGATCTCTTTTTATCGACATTAGACATGAGTTCCTCCTCAACTCAAAAGTGTTTCAAGCCGCTGTTTCCACCCCAGACAGGTCGAAATGCGCGGCCGCCTTGATCAGCATCGCCTCTGCCTCCTCCGCAGAAGCCGCCGACCCGAATGCGTAAAAGTCTGGGCGTACAAGGATGGTCTTGGCACCGGTGGTTTCGAAAAGCGCTGTGATGCGCCCTTCTGTGTCGGCAAATCGTGCATCACTGAAGGGCACGACCACGGCGCCTAAGCGATCAATCGCGGCTGTAACCGAATGTGTCATGCTATCGTGAGGCAAACCGTTGACCAAGAGCGTGAATTTCATCCCATTACCAAGATCATCTAGCCGTTGAGACTTGCCATTTTCGCTGACAATGCCGTGTGGCATGTATTGGCCAGCCACGCCGACAAGTCCGCCATCCGCATCCGTGTTAACAACACCGTTTGGTAGTGGCGGAAGCTCGGGCGGTGGCGGTACATTGCCGGAAAAGAACGCTTCATCGCGGTCAGCAGCGGCTTGCGTGTCAGGTACGCAAACGACCTTACCCATTTCCATGGAAATGCGGATCACTGCGTCCACAACCGGGGACCGTTCGGCCTCATACGTGTCCAGCAAAACAGCCGGCGCTTCGCCCGACAGCACCGCATCCAGCTTCCATGCAATGTTCCAAGCGTCCCGCAGGCCAGAGCACATGCCTTGCCCCATGAACGGCGGCATCACGTGCGCCGCATCGCCCGCGATCAGCATCCGCCCCTTACGCCAACCCCGCGCGAGGCGAGAGCGGAAGTTATAGGTGGCAGAGCGAACAAGCTTTCCGTCTTCCGGTTTCATCCAAGGGGACAGCAGTTCCCAAACCTTGTCTTTTTGTGCGATGTCTTCGGGTTTTTCCCCAGGCATCACCATGAACTCCCAACGTCGGTTGGTTACGCCACTTGGCACGATTGTCGTGGGACGTTCCGGGTTACACCACTGCGCCGCATCGGGAACAGGCAGCTCCAGACCGGGCTTTGGTTTCACATCGACGACCAGCCAATCTGCGTCAAACCCGTGGTCGAAAACCTCACATCCCATGGTCTTGCGCACAATGGAATTTGCGCCATCGCAGCCAACAAGGAATTTACCGGCGATGGTTTGCGCTGTATCAGGGTCAGCCGTTTCTCCGACTGCGGGTGTGTCGACCAAGCTCACCTGGACCCGATCCACAAATTCTGAAATATCTTGCGCCTCGTGTCCCAAGAAATAGGTGATGCCGGGGCGCGTCTTTAAGTCGTTATGCAGCACCTCTTCCAACTCAGGCTGGTTAAACAAGTAACCGCCAGGCCCACCGGAAGGGTTTTCAACGGTCTGGTCAATATCAACCAGAACCTTCCAGTCAGCGTTGTACCAAACGTAGTGGTTCATAGGGCGCGAGATTTTCGCGACCTTATCCGCAAGTCCAAGCTTGTGAAACATGCGCTGGATTTCATGATCAAAGCCGACGGCGCGCGGCAGCGGATAGGCCTCTGGCCAACGCTCAACAATAGCGACGGATTTACCCGCATCGCTGAGCAAGCGGGCAAGGACCTTGCCGGTCGGCCCATAGCCGATGATGATAACGTCAAAGTTTTGCATGGCTCTCCTCCCCCTTGAGACGACTTAAGCCGCGAGCGTGTCTTGGCCGATGTACTTGCAGCCACCCGCCAAGAACCCCGGCGTTGGCGGCGTACCCCACTGATTGACCCAGCGCCCTTCGATCCCTTCAGAGATGTCCCAAGTGCGCGGCTCGTAAGTCACGTCATTGTCGATATGCGCCATCTCGACCGAGTTCTCGACCAAGCAGCCGGTTTGATCGGCGTAGTAGGTGAAGATATTGCTGCCCGCGCCATGGCGGCCCGGCCCCCAAACAAGGGCGCGATCTTTCAAAGCCAGATTGTCCGCAATGCGAGCGAGATCTTCCATGGAATAGAGATCAAAGGCGTAGTGGTGCAGCCCCGGTTCACCGGGTCCAATCGCAATCGTGTGGTGGAACCCGTCTTCTGAGCGATACCAACAAAAGTCGCCGCCATCGGTTTGATCCGTCATCTTCATCGCCAACGTTGTGGCGCAAAATTCTCCGAACGCTCTTGGGTCTGGGACTATTGTGTTGATATGCTCGATCCGCTTTGGGCGCGCACCGCCACCGCCAATGAACGACTTCGCTTGATTGCGTTTGATGGGCGTATGCACCTCAAACACAGAGCCGCCCGGAGCGACAAAGCTCACAGCGCGGTCATAATGCTTCCCGATGGGCGTATCGCGTAGAATGGTCAGACCGTCAGATTTGGCACGCGCCGCGATCTCATCCACGGCCTCTGCACTCACGGCTTCCAAGCCTGTCGCAACGGCGCCGTTTTCGCCTTTAACATAAGTGACCTCGTGGTGGCGGTCGTTGCTGGAAAGATAAACCGTATCGCCATCTTCTTCCGTGATGCGTAGGCCAACAACATCACAAAGATCCTCTGCGGCGGCCTTCGGATCCTCCACCGACATCACGATATGGCCCATTTGACGGATAAGATATGACATAGCGATTCCTCCCAAGCTGAGCGTCAAATAGATGCATCCCTCCTCGGACAGCACCGGCCCAGCAATTTTGCTTGTCTAAATGATTTGCTAAAAATATATATTTGTCTAGTAAAAAATATTTTATTGTATTTTGTATTCAAACTGTGCATGTTTGAGCCAACTGAGGATTGTAGGGGGAACACCGTGTCGCAAAGTAAGACCGCGATAGCCTATCGAGACCTAAAGCGAGATTTGCTTGATGGTATTCACGCGCCGGGTGTGAAGCTGCGCATTGATAATTTGTGCGAGACCTATGGCGTGTCCCCGGGTGCCGTGCGCGAGGCACTCTCTCGGTTAACGTCCGAAGGGTTGGTGGTTGCCGCCGATCAACGCGGGTTCATATCAGCCCCCATTTCAGCAGACGATTTGATCGATCTGACAGCCGTCAGAATCTCGATTGAGCTGCGCTGCCTGCACCGCGCCATTCAGATCGGCGACTTGGCATGGGAATCTAACATCGCCGCGACGTGGCACCGGTTATCCCATACCGAAGCGACAGATCAAAAGGCCAATGTGATGGCGGCCGATTGGGCCGATGCCCATAACGCGTTTCACGACAGCCTTGTGGCAGGCAGTGACAGCGCATGGTGGCTGAAGCTACGCGGTCAGATGTTTATCCAAGCCGAACGCTATCGTCGCCTATTGCTACCGCATTCCAAAGTGCCCCGTGCGGTCAACGACGAACATCAAGCCATCGTTGAAGCCACATTGGCCCGTGATGCCAGCAAAGCCAGCGACCTGTTGGAAGCCCATTTGCAACGCACCGCAGATATCCTCCTCGCCTCTGACGCGCCGTTTACGGATGTGCCTGCAGTTCAGAAAACCTAAAGAACACCATCATGCCCCCAAAGAACATCATCATTTCCTGCGCGATCACTGGTTCGCTTCATACGCCCAGCATGTCGCCCTATTTGCCGATCACGCCGGAACAGATTGCTGCCGAATCCATTGCCGCCGCTGAGGCTGGGGCCGCTATCATTCACTTGCATGCGCGCAATCCTGAAGATGGACGGCCGACGTCGGATCCTGATGTCTTCAAGCAGTTCCTACCGGTTATCAAATCCGAAACAGATGCGGTTTTAAACATGACCACCGGCGGCGCACCCGGCATGACAATCGATCAGCGGCTTGAAGGGCCTGAGCATTTCCAACCAGAAATGTGCTCGCTCAACATGGGGTCGATGAACACTGGGCTATTTGCGATTCTGGATCGGATGAAAGAGTTCGAATACGACTGGGAGCCGGCGTTTCTAGCAGGAACAAAGAACGCCGTGTTTGAAAACACCTTCGGCGCCATCGAGACGATCATCACTCGCATGGGACAAAAGCACGGCGCGCGGTTTGAGTTTGAATGCTACGACATCAGCCACCTGAATAACCTGCATTATCTAGTGAAAAAAGGGCTTTATGACGGCCCGCTTTACATTCAATTCGTGACGGGCGTTCTGGGCGGCATTCCGGCTGAGGTTGATAATTTGCTCGCTATGGTACGCACCGCGCAAAAGCTGTTTGGCGATGATGTCGAGCTTTCCGTTATCGGTGCGGGCCGCGCGCAATTTCCAATGTCGACGCATCATGCATTGATGG
Organism: uncultured Rhodobacterales bacterium; assembly: GCA_964590545.1. GTDB lineage: Bacteria > Pseudomonadota > Alphaproteobacteria > Rhodobacterales > Rhodobacteraceae > Aliishimia. The sequence continues at coordinate 4,229 of CAZPXE010000162.1, forward strand.
GCGGTAACGTACGAGTCGGGCTGGAAGACAACGTCTATATCAGTGCCGGAGAGTTCGCGAAATCGAACGCGGACCAAGTGCACAAGATCAAACGCATCGTGACGGAACTGGGGTTTGACATCGCCACCCCAGACGAAGCACGCGAACGGTTGGGCCTAAAGGGCCCAACAGCAGTGAATTTTTAGGGCACCGAAACGGCCTTAAGAAAGGGATCAAGACCATGAAACTCGGACGGTTTAAAGCAAACGGCAGCGGCGCGCATCTGTGCAAAATCGAAGACGACAAAGTCATCGACCTGACAGAAGCGGGCTATGGCACCTCAATGCGGGCGCTCCTCGAAGACTTTGACGCAAAGCGCGACGCGATTGATGGGTTGAACGGCGGTATCCCCCTTGCGGAGGTGGAGCTTGATGCGCCGATTGATGACCCACAAAAGTTCCTTGCCCTTGGGATGAACTATCAAGAACACGCCGACAAAGCCGCGGCTGCCGGGGTTAAGGTGCCCGACTCACAGCTTTGGTTTAACAAGCAAGTTTCCTGCATCAACGCTCCCTTCGCGCCAATCGAAAATCCCAAAGTGTCTGACATGCTGGATTTCGAAGCGGAACTCGCCATCGTCATCGGAAAGAAGGGCCGTCACATCCCAGCCAGCAAGGCGCGGTCTTACATCGCGGGTTACATGGTTTCTAACGATGTGTCTGTCCGCGATTGGCAAATGCGGTCCCCAACCTTTACCCTTGGCAAATCCTTCGACACTCACGGCCCCTTTGGCCCATGGATCACCACAGACGACGCTGTCGCAGATCCGCAAAATCTCGGGATGAAGGCACTTGTCAACGGAGAGGTTCGACAGGACTCTAACACCAATGACATGATTTATTCGATTGCCGATCAGCTCGCCTATATCTCGCAGTCATTCACCCTGATGCCAGGGGATGTTCTGCTCACTGGCACGCCTTCGGGAACAGGGATTGAAACGCAGACCTACCTAGTCGATGGCGACGTTGTGCGCGTGGAAATTGAAGGTCTTGGGCACATTGAAAACACCGTGCAGCCAGAGTAGCCCCTAAAGGTATGATTGATCTATCAGACGCGGAACGCACCCGCCTGCTTATGAACGCAACGCCCGGATGGGCGGCGATAGCAGAGACCAGTGACTTAGACGACGACACCGTTGATGCCGTTTTGGGCGAAGCGGCAAAGCTAGCAACCGAACAGTTGAACGTTGTCGGGCTTGCGGGCGACGCTGAAGGCTGCAGGCTAGTGGACGGCCGCGTGAAAGTGCCCGAAAGCTATCACGCGGCCTTTGCCGCTTTGGCCGAAGGCGGTTGGCAATCGATGGACCTGCCCGAAGACTTTGGCGGGCAAGGCCTGCCCACGACCTTGCACGTCGCCGCGTCGGTCTTTTTTGAGGCCGAAGCAATGGCCTTTATGATGAGCGCTTCGCGCCCTGCCGCGCATCTTATTCACGGTCTAGACAAAAACCTTGCCGCTGAATGGCTGCCCAAGCTGGCCGCGGGTGAATGGGCGACGACGATATGTATTTCGGAGCCGGATGCCGGGTCCGACGTTGGGCGCATCCGCACGAAAGCGATCAAAGACGGCGACGACTGGCGCGTGACGGGCACGAAATGCTGGATCTCCTTTGGCGATCACGACATGACAAGCCGGATTGGGCATTGCATGTTGGCGCGCACCGGGACGCCCGAAGAAGGCACCCGCGGGCTCAGTCTATTCCTTGTCCCTGATCGCCGCGACGACGGCACTGGCAACGGCGTGAGCGTCAGCCGGATCGAAGAAAAGCTCGGCATCCACGGCTCTCCCACTTGCGTGATGGCCTTTGAAAACGCCGAAGCAACCCTGCTTGGCCAAGAAGGCCGTGGCATCCAACAGATGTTTCGGATGATTGAACTCATGCGCTTGCAGACCGCTTGCCAAGGTTTAGGAATTTCGCAACGCGCCACACGACTTGCCACGAAGTATGCCCAAGATCGCAAGCAAGGCGGCAAGCCAAGCGCGCCTTCGCTGCCCATCATCCAACACACAGATGTTCGCAGGCAGTTGATGGTGATGGCATCCCAAACAGAAGTTCTGCGTGCCATCCTTATCGAAATCTCTGTTCTGCTGGATCAAGCACGGGCGGGCAATGAAGAGGCCGAAACGCTTGCCGCTTTTCTGCTGCCGCTTGCCAAAACCTTCGGTGGTGAAACCGCGACACTCGTGGCCAGCGGCGCGATCCAAGTATTCGGCGGCGCAGGCTACACGCGCGAATGGCCGGTCGAGCAGCTTTTCCGCGACGCGCGTATCATTACAATCTACGAAGGCACCACGGGCATGCAGGGGCAAGATTTCTTGCACAGGCGGCTGCTGCGAGATGGCGGAAAGGTTCTGGATCATCTCCTTGAGCGCGCCCGAAGTGACGTTGCAAACTGTGCAAACCGACAAGCCGCAACACAGGTTGCAAGCATCCTTGACCGGTTTGAAAGCTTGTCCCGCAGCTTTCTTGCCAACGATGACAAGCTAGCGCCTGCGGCTTTGGCCGCAGATGGATATTTGCGCGCGGGATGGGTCGCAGTATCGGCCGCTATGGTACTGCGCATGCTTGCAAGTCATTCAAGTTTCGAACGCCCGGCGCTGTTTCGACTACATACCTTAGACGCAGAGATGAGCGCCGCCGAGAGCCTTTGCAAAATTCCCGAAGGTTTCATTTAGGGTCAGCTTACAAAGCTTCCAGCCCCAAGAACTTTACCAAACTAAGCAGGCTTTAAACCGCGAGTATTATAACCTTATGCCTGCTTGCATCTTAAGTCGAGGGGGATGCTTGCCCGCGCACTTATAGATACGATACCCGAAGCTGACATGCGGGCTCCGTCTGCGAGTTGGATCGAAAACA
>CAZPXE010000163.1:0-7091 GCA_964590545.1 uncultured Rhodobacterales bacterium
AGGCATTGCCGTGATATCCATCTGGTGCGTTCTGTTCCGCTGTCTCCGTCCCGGCGTTGTTTGGCCAGCCAAAGCGCTGAATTTAGATAACTTTCTCAAATTCGATCTTCAAGTTGGAGAAGCATGCTACAAGCCTTTGTTGGATTGTGCCGTAACGATCTGCGCAACCTATGTGCCTGCTGATAGAAGTCGCTCGCGCGTCGTCGCCCGAACGCTGCAAGTCGCAATCCCCAAGAAATCTTTGCCAAAACTCCCATGATTATCTAAACTTTTCATCATTTAGATCTGTCTTTTTTCAAGCTCTCTACAAAGGATTTTGCTCATGTCTGTGATCAGCAGCGCCTCTCTTTTGCTCAAAAGTACCTTCTCCAGCGGCACAAGCGGCACCAACTTCGATGGGCCCATCGATGCAGAAACTGCGGTGATTAACGGCATCACGTATCTGTATGTCAGCGCGGTCCAGAACGACACGATCCAGATCTTTACAGTCGATGATGCGGGCGCTCTGACGCCTGTCGGCGCGATCGTCGGCAGCGCTTCAATCCCGAATGAACGCCCCCTTGGCATGACCACCTTCGAGTTGGGCGGCGTGCCCTATCTGGCCGTGGCCAATCAGGATGTGCTCGGCGCGGGCTCAGCGGGCGATGGCGCTTTGGTTGTCTTTGCGTTGAGTGATACCGCGCCGTTCATGTCCGTCACAGATGTGGTGCGCGACAGCGATATCCCGCAGGCGGAAATACGCGGTGCGGCTTTCTTGATCAGCTTTGAGGCCGGCGGCGAAACATACCTGACAGCGTCTGGCATCGAGAACGGATTTTCAACCTTTCGTATCGAGGCCGGCGGCACGTTGGTAAATGTGCAGAACGAAAATGTGATCTCGTCTTTCTTCGGAGGACGGGTCTATTTGTCCGAACTGGTTGAGTTTAACGGGGCGCACTACATGGTGGCCACTGCTGCTTCGACGTCTTCCTCTAGCGATGATTTGGTTCTCTATCGGTTCGACACCGCTACGGAAGACTTCGTAGAGCTCGCCTCCCGCAATTATCCTGACAACACGCAGTTAGGGCAGGCCAACGTGACGGTCGATGGGGGCGAATTGGCAATCTTTGTTACGGTCCGCGACCATGATGCAGAATTGCTGACGTTTGATCCCACTTTCTTATCACTGAGATTGCGCGCGAACGTGGATCTGGATGGCGCGCAAGTATTAAATGTTCGTACGCATAATGTGGATGGCGATACCTACTTTCTGCTCGCCAACGGGCCTGCCGGCGATGTGGAGGTCTACGAGTTCGATGGCCCCAATGGCGAGGTGAACCTGCTTCAACGCATCAACGATGGCACAGGCCAGGGTATTCTGGAGGGCGTGGGCTATGGCACCCCTTTCGAAAACAACGGTAGGATGCTTTTGCCGGTGCTGTCTGGCACTTTTGAAGCGGTCAATCTTTATGAAATCGGCGGGGCGGACGACTGGATTGAAGGCACGCTTGGAGCAGATCAAATCTTTGGCCTGGGCGGCGATGACGTGATCACTGCGCGCAACGGCAATGACACGATCAATGGCGGGCTGGACACGGACATTATCTATGCCGGCAGCGGCGATGATCTGATCCTGCTCAGCCCCGGCGAAGACCAGATTTTCGGTGGCTCGGGCATCGATACGGTCACGCTGTCCGATTTGGTGGTCACCGAAGCGGTCACAATTGATTTTCTGCGCAACGAAATCGTGTTGCCCGGCGGTGAAATCCAATTCGTAACGGATGTTGAACGCGCGATTGCGTCGCCCTTTGACGACACTTTGATTGGTGACGATGTGGGCAATGGCCTGTTTGGCGGCACGGGCGATGACCTGATCCGTGCGCGCGGCGGCAATGACTTTGTGCAGGGTAACGAAGGCAATGATCAAATCTTTGGCGCGGGTGGCAATGATCAACTCTATCTTGGTGATGGCGACGATCTGGCCAATGGCGGAGATGGCGTCGACTTCATCATTGGCGGAGATGGTGCTGACCGGATCTTTGGCGGCGCTGGCTTGGATCAGATCAACGGCGGCGCGGATGACGATCTGATCAAAGGCAATGACGGCGATGACGAAATCTTCGGCGCAGGCGGCAACGACACCATCTTTGGCCAAAGCGGTGATGACTTTCTAGAAGGCGGTGATGGCATGGATGTGATCATGGGCGGCTCTGGGCGCGACCTGATCAATCCCGGCGCGGGCAATGATACGATCACAGGTGGCTCGGCGGCCGATGTGTTCCAGTTTTTCAACGTCGGAAATGAAGGCGGCGGCGTCAATACAATCACGGACTTCAAGCATGGGATCGACCGGCTTGACCTGCGCGATTATGGCTTTGCCTCCTTTGCACAAGTTATGGACTTCGCGCTGCCCTTTGGCGACGACGTTGCCTTTGCCTTTCTTGATAGCCAGCAAATTATTGTCGAGGATACGACGCTTGCCGATTTTTCGGCATCCGATTTCATCCTTTGACGCAATGTTTCACAGTTTGGCAGCGTGCCTTAGGGTCAGGACCCATTTGTACGACCTTTTGCACGAAAATCTGGAATGTCGGCGAAGCGAAAGCTGCACCTCGGCACAAGACGCCAGCTTCAAGGTCGGCCTTGCGCCGTGCATTTCTGACACTGCGCATCCATCCCGCAAGCACAGCATTTCCTATTAGAAATCGGCAAAAATAGGCCACAGATTTTGCAAAATCTGTGGCCTTGGTTTTTACGTAACTGCGAAACGACTTACGCGCTGGCCAGCATCCCTTTGGCCTTGGCCAAGTCGCGCATTTTCTTCTGCAGCTTCTCAAACGCGCGCACTTCGATTTGGCGGATACGTTCGCGGCTGACATTGTATTGGCCCGACAGGTCCTCCAGCGTGACCGATTGCTCGGCCAGACGGCGCTGGGTCAGGATGTCTTTCTCGCGGTCGTTCAGCACGTCCAGCGCCTCGGACAGCAACTCGCGCCGCGCTTCAAGCTCGTCGCGCGCTTCGTAATCGGCGGCCTGGTCGGCATCTTCATCCTCAAGCCAGTCCTGCCATTGCATAGTCCCTTCGCCTTCGGACCCAACGGTCGCATTCAGCGAAGCATCGCCCCCCGACATGCGCCGGTTCATCGAGATGACCTCGGTCTCGGTCACACCCAGATCCGTGGCAATCCGTTTGACATTCTCGGGTCGCAAATCGCCATCTTCCAGCGCGCCGATCTTGGCCTTCGCCTTGCGCAGGTTGAAAAACAGCTTCTTCTGCGCCGAGGTGGTGCCCAGCTTCACCAGCGACCATGACCGCAGGATGTATTCCTGAATAGAGGCCCGGATCCACCACATCGCATAGGTCGCAAGGCGGAAGCCCTTTTCAGGATCGAACCGCTTCACCGCCTGCATAAGGCCCACATTGGCCTCGGAAATCACTTCCGCTTGCGGCAGACCATAACCGCGATAGCCCATCGCGATTTTCGCAGCGAGGCGCAGGTGCGATGTGACCATTTTATGGGCAGCGCCTGTGTCTTCTTTCTCAACCCAGGCTTTTGCCAACATATATTCTTCTTCCGGCTCCAGCAGCGGGAATTTTCGGATTTCTTGCATATAGCGGTTCAGACCGCCTTCCGGTGTTGGTGCCGGCAGATTTGCATAATTAGCCATGGTTCTGTCCCTCCCCATGTTTAAGGGCTTAACATTAATATGGGGACCGCTGTGGCCGCCCGCAAGAGACAGCCTGCATTTTTGTGCAACACCGCTCTGTTGCCAGTAAGCTGGCGCAGGACGCAGGCAGTTTCCAGATATGTAACAGTGCACTCACGCGCATGTGCTGTGTGTAACAACGCGCCGTGCAATGGCGGGGTCAGCGCGGCGGGCGTTGCCGCTCCAGATCGCGCTCCACATTGCGACGGTTGGTCGACCAGTTCAGCAAAGGATCCAATTCGCGCTGCGAGGCGTCCAACTGGCGCAGCCACGACCGCTGCCGCGATAACGCGGCTTCGAAATTGCGCATAGTCCGCCGCGCGGAATTGACGACCTCTTCAAACTGCACCATCCGCGCCAACGACACCGCGCGTTGTGCGCTGTCTGGGTGATAGCGCACTAACGCGGCCGCAAGGTCCTTCAGCGTCTGAAACAAATCGATGAGACTGCGGTATCCGCGCATGTAATGGTTCACCTCTTCTCGCGACTTGTTGCAATCACGCCTTTGGTTTCCGAGCCGCGCACTCCATTCATGAAGGTTCACATACAGGGTTGTCTGTGCTTGCGTTGCGGCACGGCTTTCTGGTCCGTCTTCCGCATAGGCCGCAAACCAAGCCGTGATCGCCTGACGCACCTCGCGCGCGCGGTTTTCAACCGGAATGGCCGCCCTTTGCATCGACCGCGTTCTGGTTTCGACTTGTCCGAAATTTGTGATGAGACGATCGATATCACTGTCTCGCATTTGCAAGATATCCCAATCATCGCTGCGCCGTGGGTTAAATCGTGCAGCTGCTTCAAAGCGACGATAGTTAGTGCGCATGGCCTGAACACGTTGGTAGCCGCTATGCAGCCGTCGCAGGCCCGTCAAGACGTCCAAAAGTGACATGAAATATCTCCAAAAAAGAATGCGTATTGAAAAAATGCTGCGCATAAAAATAAGCCTGCGCAGGCGCATCATATCAAAGAAACCAGCTTTTGTCTCGGAGTTTAGGGTCAGAACCCTAGGTCAAGCTGGCCAAAAGCTGCCTGAAATCCTCGGGCAGCTCCGCCTCAAACCGCACAGCCTCCCCGCTTACCGGATGCTCAAAACCCAGCACCGCCGCGTGCAAGGCCTGCCTTTGGAACCCCGCCAGAGCCTCCGCAGCGCCTTCGGGCAGCGCGCCTTTGGGCAGTTTGCGCCGCCCGCCATAGACCGGATCGCCCACCAGCCCGTGTCCAACATGTGCCAGATGGACGCGAATTTGATGGGTGCGCCCGGTCTCCAGACGGCATTCCAGCAGCGCCAGCGTCGGCGGCGTGCCGAACCGCTCCAGCAACCGCGCGCGGGTGACAGCGTGGCGCCCGCCTTCCCAAATCACCGCTTGGCGCTGGCGGTCGGTCTTGTGCCGGGCCAGCATGGACGTGATTTTCATCACATTCCCAGTTTCAAAATTCACCCCCCGCACCCCGCGCAGCCGCGGATCGGACGCCTCCGGCACCCCGTAGCAGAGCGCCTGATAAGCCCGCTCGGCACTGTGTTTGGCGAATTGTTCGGCCAGCCCGTGATGCGCCACGTCCGACTTGGCGACCACCAGCAGGCCCGAGGTATCCTTGTCGATCCGGTGCACGATGCCGGGCCGCGCCACGCCGCCAACACCGGACAGCGATGCGCCGCAATGGGCCATGAGCCCGTTGACCAAAGTGCCCGAGGGCGAGCCGGGCGCGGGATGCACCACCAGCCCGGCAGGCTTGTTGACGACGATCAGCGCGTCATCCTCGAAGACGATCTCCAGCGGCATCTCTTCGGGCAGGATATGGCTCTCGGCGGCGGCCTGAACCGTGATCTCAACCGCATCGCCCTCAGCTACCTTGCCCTTGGCATCCGTTACAATCGCCCCATTCACCCGCACCGCGCCTTCGGACAAAAGCCGCGCGAGCCGGGTACGCGACAGCGCGGCCTGCTCTGGCACATCCCGCGCCAGCGCCTTATCAAGACGCTGCGGGGGCGCCTCCCCGATCACAAACGCAACGGTACTGTGCAAATGAACGATCTCCCCGAAGGTTCGGACCAAGACCTGCCGGAACCGGCAAATCTGCGATTTCTGCGCCGATTGGTGACGGTGCTGACCGCCACGATGATCCTCGGCATGATTGTGGTTGTGACGCTTCTTGCGCTGCGGATCAACCAGCCTGCGCGTGACCTGACGACGATGCCTGCACAAATCACCCTGCCCGAGGGCGCATCCGTGCTCAGCTTCACCACCGGCCCTGATTGGTTCGCCGTGGTGACCGATGCTGATGAAATCCTGATCTACGCTCCAGACGGCACGCTTCGCCAAACGATCCAAATCGACTGACCTGAAAGCCAAACCGGGGTGAAAGGGCGGGATGGTACCACCTCCCCGGCTCGAACGGGGGACCTCCTGATCCACAATCAGGCGCTCTAACCTACTGAGCTAAGGCGGCACACTCTCCACAGACCGCAAATATGTGCGGTGCGGCGGGCTATAGCAAGGTTTGCCGCGCGGATGCAAACCAAAAAATGCCGCAAACCGCCGTCAATTTGCGGCATCAAAGTCGATCACCCATGTCTGCTCCACCAGATCGACACCAAAGCTGTGGACGGGTTCGGATCGGATGCAAGACCAACCCGCCTTTTGATACAGCGCGCACGCCGCGCGGTGGCTTTCATGGGTCCAAAGCGTCATGCCGGTGAAGCCCGCATCCTTGGCGAACCCCATGCAGGTTGCCAGCAACCGTTGCCCCAACCCCTGCCCCCGCGCCGCTGGGTCCAAAAGGAACAGGCGCAGCTTGGCGCGCGCCGCATCATGGCGCACACAAAAGATCGACCCAAGCCGCTGCGTGCCTTGCTGCGCAATCCATCCCCGTTCACACGCCGGGTCGTGATCTGCGGCAAACGCATCAAGGATCTTGCCCACCAACGGGCCGAAACTGTCATCAAACCCATCCGACGCCGCATACAGCGCCGCATGTCGCGCCACCATCCAATCCCGATCGCTCGGATCGTAGGCGCGCAAAATTGTCTCGTCTGGCATCACTTTCCTTTTGCCTCCCCTCGCGTATATAGCAGCCTGACACGAGCGAAGGCGAACCACCAGATGAGCATCAACACAGAACGCGACCTCGAAGCTAACCTGCAAATCGGCCCCACGGATCAGGGCATGGTGCGCCTGTTTATTGAGGCCAAAGGGGTCGAGATTCCGATGGATTTCGAAATCGACGAGGCCGAAGAGATCGCGCAGGAAATCCTGAGCGCGGCGAAAGCGGCAGCGAAGGTAAAACGTTAACGCAAATCTTCCAAGATTTGCCCCGATCGTTTCTTCAAGAAACGGCCTAAAACCCAGCCTCCGGATCGCGCAGGCTATGTAGCCGCCGCGCGGCATGGGTGGCAAATTTCTGCACCA
>CAZPXE010000164.1:0-7065 GCA_964590545.1 uncultured Rhodobacterales bacterium
CGGCGGAGTTCACACGGCTCCAACTTGGAATAAACGGCGTCTCTTGCGGACGCTCTAGGAAGACTTGCCCGGCCGTTACGATGCTCTCCGCGAACATCTCGATCGAGGCTTCTTCGCTATGTCGATCAAGGCTCAGCCCGTTCATCCGCGCATCGGTGTTATACGCCTCCAGCAGGTCGAGCGCGGTCCGGTAATACGTCGCCTTGAGCGTGCGGAAGATATTGGGCGTAAAGACGGTGCCATCAGCAGCCAGTTTGCGGAAAACCGCTTTGCAGATATCGACAGACATGCGGTTCAACCCGGCGCTGGCGTCTTCCGGGCTTAGGTCTTGGTGCTTGTGGTCATAGCTGTCGGCAATCTCGACCTGACAGACCGCTTGCGGGGCAAGGTTGCGCCACGCCTCGGACAACACGCCGATCTCAAGCCCCCAATCAAAGGGAATGCGCAGGTCGGGCAGCATGTTGACCCGCATCGCGAACTCGCCGGACAGCGGGTAACGGAAGCTGCGCAGGTAATCGAGGTAATCGCGATCGCCAATCACCCGCTTGAGCGCGATAAGCAGCGGGCTGACCAACAGCCGCGTGACGCGCCCATTCAGCTTGTCTGACCCGATGCGCGCATAATACCCTTTCGCCACTTGATAGGGGAAGCCGGGATTGACCACCGGATAGATCAGCCGCGCCAGTAAGTCATTGGTATATGTGGTAATATCGCAGTCGTGGATCGCCATAACCGCACTGTCCTGACAGGCGATCATATAGCCCATCGAGGTCCAGACATTCTTGCCCTTGCCCTGCTCAACCGGGCCAAGCCCGATGGCTTCCAGCCGCGCTTCCAGCGCCATCATCCGGGGGCTGTCATTCCAGATCACCATATGATTTTGGTTCAACGCCCGGAAAAAGCCGCGGGCATGGCGGAACTGCTCCTCGCTCGCGCGGTCAAGGCCGATGACGATGCGGTGCAGGTATTGCACCTTGGACAGCTCCTCGACGATGCGGGGCAGGGCCTCGGTTTCCAACTCGGAATAGAGGCAAGGCAGCACCAGCGTCACCTTGCGCGACGGGGCGAGGGCCATCAACTCATGGGCCAAATCTTCCGGCGCACGGGTGCGCAGATTGTGCAAAGTGGCGACATTGCCGTTCTGATGAAAGTCTACCACGCGTGGGCTCCCCCTAGTCCAAGTTCCATTGATCCAACATGCTGTGGATCGCTGTATTCCACCCTTGCGGTCCGGGCGTTTCGGTCCGCTTGATCCGACCCTCTGCCTCTCCGGCAAGCTCGGGCAGGGCAGGGCGGTGCGGGTTGCGAATGATGAAACCGTAATCCGCCGCCTCCAGCATTTCCACATCATTAGGCGCGTCACCAAGCGCGATGGTCGCGTCCGGCTGATACAGCCGCGCGACCTGCGCCATACGGCTTGCCTTGGTTCGCCCGAAAGACAGCGTCAGAAACCGCCCGCCCTCGCGCGCCTGAACGCCCTTCATTTCGAGCGCCGCTAGAAATTCCGCCTTGTCTTCCGCGCTGCCCGACCAAAGACCCGGCTCCGAGAAGTGTCGATCTCGCGCCAAAGCGGCCTCGTTCATCGGCAGTCCGGTCAGTTTGGCAACCTCATCGCTTGTCATGTCACCAAAGCCGGTAAACCCAGCGCGCAAGCCTTCTGGCAAACTGTCCAGATGCGCCCGTAAGGCTTCATACTCGGTCGCGCGCGTCGCTGCGGCGCCCAGTCCGATCACGCCAGCACCATTCTCAACAATTGCGGGATAGGCGCAAATCCGCATCGCGCCCTGCAAGCGCTGCAACTCTGCTGCGGTCTTGCTGCTGGCCAAAACGACCGGGATCGCATGATGCCGCAAACGGTCCAGCGCAGGCTGCGCCGCGTCAAACCGATACGTGTCGTGATCCAGCAAGGTCCCATCAAGGTCCGAGAAAATCACAAGCGGCGTACGGGTACTCATGTCGTCAGAGTCGGATAAGCCCCGCCAAGCCGCAAGGGCGTTTTGTATTTTTTGCTTCGCCCCGGCGCAATTCGCCGCATCTGGCTAGGAAGGAGGTGCCCAATTTTCAGACCCCGAAGGGCATTCAAACAACAACCACGGCTCAGCGCATTTTGCGCTGCGTCCGTGGTGTCGGCTGTTCAGAAAATTTGGAGCGGGCGATGAGATTCGAACTCACGACCCCAACCTTGGCAAGGTTGTGCTCTACCCCTGAGCTACGCCCGCGTCCTTTGGGTAGGGCAGCAGATACGTCTCGTGGCCGCAGGCTGCAAGAGGAAAATTGCATCTATGATGAAATTTTCCAAACCCGGATCAAAGTGCTCGATCAGAACAGAGCGTGCAGCACCAATCCAATCGCACACAGCAGCAACATGGTCAGCGTCATGATCATACCGACCACCCGCATCCGCATCACCGGGGGGCTGGCTGAGAAACCGTAGCCATGGATCAAGCGCCCTGCGAGCAGCATCAGCCCCAACACATGCAGCGCGAGGGCAGGGGCGCCTTGCAACTCAACCAAGAGCAACAGCAAGAGCCCTATCGGTGCATATTCCGCACAATTGGCCTGCGCGCGCATCCGCCTCAGAAGACTTTTATCACCCTCGTCCCCGAGGCTGAGGCGGTTTGTCCGACGATAGACAATCACGCGGGCGGACAGCCAGATGAAGAGAAGGGCGATCAGCCCGGCGTAAAGCGGTGTGACAGAGATATCCATGCCCCAACGTTGCGCAGAGCGGGCGGCCTGTCAAACCGCCCGTACGCAACGTTACGCGGGAATTTTGTGCTTTTTCAGCGCCTTCTTGATCTGCTCGTCGATCAGCTTCTGGATTTTCTTGTCTTTCTCCAGCGCCTTGGCGGCGGCATCCGTCAGCTTGCTGTCGGTTTCCGCCCCGCTGGTATTGGCCAGCACCGCGTCATACCCGGCCTTCAGCCCCACGTCCGAGACTTTGTTCATCACTTCGGCCCACATCTTGGCCTTCAGCGTATTGGGGATATCGTTGCCTTTGGTCAAAGCCTCCCAGCGTTTGGGCAGGATCGTGCCTTGCAGGATATCTTTGTTCTTATAAGCCCATTTCTTCTGGAAGCTGCCAAGGTTCTTGACCAAGCCGCCGAGCAGCGCGGAATAGAGGACCGATTGCACCGCCGCGTCGAAATCCTTTTGCGTCGGCGGCTTGCCGGTCTTCACGGTCTTGTGGATGACCTTGATGCCTTCGTTGATCGCGCCCTTGATCACTTCCTGACCGGAGCCTGCCAGATAGTTGGCGATGTATTTTTCCAACTGTTTGCTCGCCATGAAAGGCACTTTTGATGCCAGCCGTGGCGCTACGGCTTTGGCCATATCATCACACCAGCCCAGCGGGATCTTGCTGCCAATGCCTGCTGTGACCGCGCCAATCGTGCCGTCCAGCGCCACGTTCTTAACCGATTGCCACATGGTGACTTTCTGGCCCGATGCGTGCTTGCCCAGCTCCTGACTGGCCGATTGCAAAATGCCCACGCCTGCGCCCGATGCCACCGTAGCGCCCGCTGTCGTCATACCCGCACCCGTGACCAGCACCGGAACGGCCAAAGCGCCCACCACGGCAAAGCACGCAGCCGAGGTCACGCCAAGTACCACAACAGTGGTCTGCGCCGAGCCGGTGAATTCTTTCAGGAACCGCAGCACATCGGAGCTGAACGCATTGATCGCTTTTTCGGCCTTTGGCAGCGCCTCGTTGATCTTGGCGAGGTCCTTGGACATCATCGCGCGCTCAAGTTCACCCGTCGCGGAAATCGACGTGAGAGCCAGTTTGTTCTTGGGCATGGTCACGCCGCCGCCCTTGATGATGATGACCTGCGCCACGGCGTTCAGCACACCGTCCTTCAACTGCGCGGTGTCCAGATAGTCCTGATAGATATCCATGTTGGTTTTGTGACTGGAAATCAGGGACTTCATGTAGGGCGTCAGGTTTTTGATCACGTCCTTGCAGACCTGCTCATATTCCTTGGGCGTGCATTCAATCGTTTTGCCGCGGTACTTGACCTGAACTTTCTCTTCTTTGGCCTCGGCCTTCAAAACGGCGTCATACTTGGGCAGCAAGGCTTTCCAGCTGCGCGCTCCGGGGTCGATCACCCCGTCGGGATGTTTGATGCCGATCTTCTTTTGCGCGGCGCGAATGGCCTTGATCAGCCCGGCATCCATCTTGGTCGATAAGCCCAGCGTGCCAATCTTGTTGGCCTCCAACATCTTGCGCACCAGCATCACGTCGTCGGGTTTGTTTTTGACAGGATCACCGTCACTCTCACGCGGGGACAATCCAACGGGAGCGGTTAATTTGGGCTTGGCCATGAAATACCTCGATAAAATAGTCGTTGCGCGAACGTAAGCGCGCGCGGCTCCGTTTAGCAAGTCTGGGTTTCATTACCCTAAACAGGATGGGCGTGGTTTTGCCGATAAGGCGGCAGGAGATAGACTCGCCCCGGCCTAAAGCCGGAGCGAAATAGGCAAAAAACTAGCCCTCAAACTCGACCAGCAAGTCCTTGGCATCAATCTGTGCGCCTGCGCCCACATGCACGGCCTTCACAACCGCGTCGCGCTCGGCATGGATACCGGTTTCCATCTTCATCGCTTCGATGGTGAGCAGCAGATCGCCTTCCTTGACCTCTTGCCCCGCGCTTGCGCCGATCGACGCGACCACGCCGGGCATTGGTGCGCCCACATGGGCTGCGTTGCCATCTTCGGCCTTGGGCCGCGCTTGGGTGGTGGATGTGACCATTCGGTTCGGCACCCGGATCGTCCGGGGTTGGCCGTTAAGTTCGAAGAACACCCGCACCTCGCCCGTGTCATCGGTCTCACCAATCGCTTGCAGGCGGATTTCGAGGGTCTTGCCCGGATCAATCTCTGCCGCGATCTCATCGCCCGGCTGCATCCCGTAAAAGAACGCCTTGGTCGGCAGCGCACGCACCGGGCCATAGATCCGGTGGCGGCCCATGTAATCGAGGAAGACTTTGGGATACATCAGATAGCCGCTCAGATCTTCATCATCGACGCTCTTGCCCTCCATCTGGCCAGACAAGTCCTTGCGCACCGCTTCGAAATCAACCGGTTCCAGATGCGCGCCGGGGCGTTCGGTGTTGGGGCTTTCGCCCTTTAGCACCTTGGCCACCAGCGCTTCCGGGAACCCGCCCGGCGGCTGGCCCAGATTGCCGCGCATCATGTCGACAACGCTGTCCGGGAAGGCCACGTCCTTGTCCGGGTCCTCCACATCATCGCGTGTCAGGTTCTGGCTGACCATCATCAGCGCCATGTCACCCACGACCTTGGACGAGGGCGTCACCTTCACAATATCCCCGAACATCTGGTTCACATCCGCATAGGTCTGCGCGACCTCATGCCAGCGATCCTCCAGCCCCAGCGAGCGGGCCTGCGTTTTCAGGTTGGTGAACTGCCCACCGGGCATCTCGTGCAAGTAAACCTCCGACGAGGGGGCCTGCATCGAGCTTTCGAACGCCGCGTAGTGGTTCCGCACGCTCTCCCAATAGTCGCTGATCTCGCGCACCGCGCCAATATCAAGGCCCGTGTCCCGGTCCGTATGCTGTAACGCCTCAACCACCGAGCCGAGCGTCGCTTGCGACGTGTTGCCCGACAGCGCATCCATCGCGCAATCCACTGCATCCACGCCCGCTTCGGACGCTGCAAGGATCGTCGCAATCGCCACGCCTGCGGTGTCATGGGTGTGGAAATGGATCGGCAGCCCGACCTCTTGCTTGAGCGCCCGCACCAATTGCCGCGCCGCCGTCGGTTTGAGGATGCCGGCCATGTCCTTCAGCCCCAGCACATGCGCGCCAGCGGCCTCCAACTGCTTGGCCATGCCGACGTAATATTCGATGGAATATTTAGCGCGGTCAGGATCGTTGATATCCCCGGTGTAGCAGATTGTACCTTCGCAGATCTTGCCGCTCTCGATGACCGCATCCATCGCCACGCGCATATTCTCAACCCAATTCAGGCTGTCGAACACGCGGAACACGTCGATCCCTTGCGCGGCGACACGGACAAATTCCTGCACCACATTGTCGGGGTAATTCGTGTAGCCCACGCCGTTCGACGCGCGCAACAGCATCTGCGTCATCAGGTTCGGCATCTCGGCCCGCAGATCGCGCAGCCGTTGCCACGGACACTCTTGCAAGAACCGATAGGCCACATCAAAGGTCGCACCGCCCCAGCATTCGACCGAGAACAGCCCCGGCAGGTTCGCCGCATAGGCGGGCGCGGCCTTGATCATATCCAGTGAGCGCATCCGGGTCGCCAGCAGCGACTGATGCCCGTCGCGCATCGTTGTGTCTGTGATAAGAAGTTGCCGCTGCGCCTTCATCCACTCGGCGACCGCTTCGGGGCCTTTCTGCTCCAGCAGATTGCGCGTGCCCATCAGCGGTTCGGCCCGCAGGGCAGGGGGTTTGGGGTCTTTCAAATCCGCGCGCGGCATCGGACGGTCCTTGACCTCCGGGTGCCCGTTCACGGTGATATCGGCGATATAGGTCAGCACCTTCGTGCCCCGGTCACGCCGTTTGGTGAACTGGAACAACTCCGGCGTCTCGTCGATGAATCTGGTGGTGTACTCATTCGACAAAAAGGTCGGGTGCTTCAGCAGGTTCTCAACGAAAGAGATATTGGTCGACACACCGCGAATACGGAACTCGCGCAGCGCCCGGTCCATCCGTGCAATCGCCATTTCTGGTGTCGGCGCTTTGGCGGTCACTTTCGTCAGCAGGCTGTCGTAATACCGCGTAATCACCCCGCCCGCATACGCCGTGCCGCCATCCAGACGGATGCCCATGCCGGTCGCCTCGCGATAGGCGGTGATCCGGCCATAGTCGGGGATGAAATTGTTCTGCGGGTCTTCCGTGGTCACGCGGGTCTGCAATGCGTGGCCGGTCAGCTTGACATCATCCTGCGTCGGCTTGCCGGTGGCGTCGGCAATCGTCTTGCCTTCTGCAATCAGGATTTGCGCCTGCACAATGTCGATGCCAGTGACTTCTTCGGTGACGGTATGTTCCACCTGCACGCGCGGGTTCACTTCGATGAAGTAGA
>CAZPXE010000165.1:0-7059 GCA_964590545.1 uncultured Rhodobacterales bacterium
TGGCGAGGTTGAGGACGGTATCAAAACCCTTACCCCCCATGTCCGCGTCGAGGATGCGCCGGACGCGCGCGCCTTGAACGTGCCGGATGGTCAGATTGAGTTGAAGGGATTGTCCTTCGCCTATGGGCGTCAAAATGGCGGTATTCAGGGCATTAACCTGACCATCAGCGCGGGCGAGAAAGTGGGTATTGTCGGCGCGTCCGGGGCGGGCAAGACGACCTTGGTCTCGTTGCTTCTGGGTCTGTACCGTCAGGAAAGCGGGGATATCCTGATCGACGGGCAGTCCAGCCTTGCTGTGACCCAAGACAGTTTGCGCAAACAGATCGGCATGGTCACGCAGGACACGGCAATGTTCAACCGCTCCGCGCAGGACAATATCCTCTATGGCCGACCCGATGCGAGCGAGGCCGAGATGATCGCCGCCGCCGAGCAAGCCGAAGCGCATGAATTCATTTTGGGCCTGCGCGACCACAGAGGGCGCGAGGGGTATGACGCGCATCTGGGCGAGCGGGGCGTGAAACTGTCGGGCGGGCAACGTCAGCGGATCGCTTTGGCGCGCGCCATTTTGAAAGATGCGCCGATCTTGGTGCTGGATGAGGCGACCTCTGCCCTTGATAGCGAGGTGGAAGCCCTGATCCAGCAGGCCCTGACGCGGGTGATGGAGGGCAAGACCGTGCTGGCCATTGCGCACCGCCTGTCGACCCTGTCGGAAATGGACCGGATTATCGTGATGGAAGACGGCCAGATCGCCGAGCAGGGTAGCCATGACAGTTTGCTGGTGAAGGGTGGATTATACGCTCAGTACTGGCATCGGCAGTCCGGTGGGTTTATTCGCGCAGACGCGGCGGAGTAAACGAGGGCGGACATGGACGAGGTGACGATCACGCATCTGGGGCGGCATGGCGATGGCGTGGGTGAAGGGCCTGTCTTTGCGCCGCTGACCCTGCCCGGAGAGGTCGTGACCGGCACACGTGACGGAACCGATTTGCGCGATGTGCGAATCGTGACACCGTCCGAAGACCGCGTGCGCCCGCCGTGCCCACATTTCAAAGCCTGCGGAGGATGCGCGTTGCAGCACGCGGCGGACCCGCTGGTTGCAGGCTGGAAAGAAGATGTGGTGCGCGGGGCTTTGGCGCAGAACGGTGTGGATGCGCCGCTGCGCCCAATCCTCACCTCGCCCACCCATAGCCGCCGCCGCGCGAAGCTGGCGGCACGGCGGACCAAATCGGGGGCGATGGCCGGGTTTCATGGGCGCGCGTCTGGGACGATTGTGGATGTGAAGACCTGCCCACTTTTGGTGGACGCGTTGCAATCCGCGCCTGCCTTGGCCCGCGACCTTGCCATCGAAGGCGCCAGCCGCAAGGCGGAGCTTTCCGTTCAATGCACTGCGACGCTGCAAGGGTTGGACGTGGCGGTGAGCGGCGGCAAGCCGCTGGATGCGCCGAGCATCGAGGCGCTGTCGGCCATCGCCAAGACCCACGGCGCCGCGCGAGTGTTCTGGGGGGGCGAGCTTGTCGCTCAACGCGCCGCCCCGCGCCATCAGATCGGCAAGGCGCAAGTTACGCTGCCGCCGGGCGCGTTCCTGCAAGCCACGGCGCATGGAGAGGCGCATTTGCAGGCTTGCGTGGCAGAGGCGAGCAAAGGGGCGAAACGGGTGCTCGACCTGTTTGCCGGTTGCGGAACCTTTGCGCTGGCGCTGGCAGATACTGCCCCGGTCCATGCGGTTGAGGGCGAGGCGGCTATGATCGACGCGCTGCAACAGGCCGCCAACCATGCCGCGTTGACGTTTCCGGTGACAAGCGAGGTACGCGATTTGTTCCGTAACCCGCTGCTGCCTGACGAGTTAAGCCGTTTCGACGCTGTTGTTCTGGACCCTCCCCGCGCCGGGGCCACCGCGCAGGTCGCGCAGATTGCGAAGGCGCAGGTGCCGGTCGTTGCCTATGTCTCTTGCGACCCGGCAACCTTCGCGCGGGATGCCGGAACGCTTATTGCATCGGGATATGTGCTCGAATGGGTGCAACCGGTCGATCAATTTCGCTGGTCAACCCATGTGGAGCTTGCCGCCCGCTTTGCGCTGCCGCATATGCTATCGGCGTAGCCAGCAAGAGGTTTTCGACATGTCATTTCCGAAGAAGATCGCCGAATTTATTGAGCGCCCGTCCTTTGGCAATTTCATCATGGGGGTCATCATCGTCAATGCGATTGTGCTCGGGCTTGAGACATCCGAGACGGTGACATCGCGTATCGGCTGGTTGATTTCGACGCTGGATGACATCTGCCTTGGGATTTTCATTGTCGAGATTGGGTTGAAACTCATCGCGTATCGCTTTGGTTTCTTCAAAAGCGGCTGGAACATTTTTGACTTCCTGATCGTCGGCATCGCGCTGGTTCCCGCAGCGCAAGGGCTGTCGGTGCTGCGTGCATTGCGGATCTTGCGTGTGCTGCGGGTGATCTCTGTCGCGCCCAGCTTGCGGCGTGTGGTGGAAGGGTTCGTCAAAGCGCTGCCGGGGATGGGATCGGTGTTCCTGCTGATGGCGATGCTGTTCTATATCGGCGCGGTGATGGCGACAAAGCTGTTCGGGGAGGATTTTCCCGATTGGTTCGGGCATCTGGGCCGGTCGGGCTATTCACTGTTCCAGATCATGACGCTGGAATCGTGGTCGATGGGCATCGTGCGGCCTGTGATGGAGGAATTCCCCTACGCATGGGCCTTCTTTGTGCCCTTCATCATGGTGACGACCTTCGCGGTTGTGAACCTGCTGGTGGGTTTGATCGTGAACTCGATGCAAGATGCGCATCAGGCCGAGGAGAATGAGCGCACAGATGCCTATCGGGACGAGGTGCTTGAACGCCTCAAGGAAATCGAAGAGAGATTGGATCGCCAGTCCAAGCCATAACAGAGCCGTGATCGGCGCATTTCTTGTAGAAGCTGTAGCCTTCGTAGTGGTATGCAGCGCTTAGGCAGTTTTCAAACCGGTAGAGTGATGAACAGGCGTAGATTTTTAGCCGGAACAGCGGCGCTTGCTCTTGTGGCGGCCTGTGCTCCGCGCGGCAGCAAATTCAAGACGTATCGCGGGCCGGAGATCACGGGTGTGCTGGTCAACAAAAGCACCCGCAAGATGTACCTAATCCGCAACGGCAAGGCGCTGAAGACCTATAATGTCGATCTGGGTAGCGCGCCTGCGGGGCCGAAGCGGTTCGAAGGAGACGGGAAGACGCCGGAAGGGACGTATTTTGTCGACCGGCGTAATCCCAATAGCCGTTTCCACCTGTCGCTTGGGATCTCTTACCCCAACCGCGCCGACCGCGCCTTTGCCGCAGCGATGGGCAAATCGCCCGGCGGTGACATTTTCATCCATGGGCAGCCGAATATCCTACGCGGAAATGTGCGGGACGATGATTGGACCGAGGGCTGTATCGCTGTCAAAAATCGCGAGATGGAAGATGTTTATGCGATGATAAAGTACGGCACGCCGATTACGATCAACCCGTAACTGGGCGGGCCAGTCGGCGCAGTCCTAGAACGGCACAAAGCAGCAAGGCAAAGCTGGCTGGCAATGGAACAGGCGCAATTGCAGCGGCGAAGTTGACACCAGATAGACGCGCGCGCGTTATGCCGTCCTCATCTGCCGCATCGGCCATCAAATCCGCGTCGAATCCGTAGGCCAGAGGCAAGTCTGTCAGATCTTCACGCGCGAAGTACAGGGTGACCTCTTCGCCTGCGATTCCTGCATCGGCAAGGTAATTGATCAGCGCGTGTTCATAGCTGTGAAAGCCCGCCTTCCATTCCCAGTGCTTGCGATATTCCGTTTCAGGGGTACCGGTGGCGATGTCCACATAGCCCCAGATGCCCGCATTATCTGGATCGACAAACATATCGAGCCAATAGCTTTGCGTTGAAGTGAGCATGTCGCGCAGCTCTGGGTCGGAAATGGCGAGCGAGGCGGCATATTGGTTCAGTTCCGCAAAACCCCACCAATGCGTGCGGGTTGAAAGATCACCGCTCGCATCGTGATTGGTGGCCCAAGCCTTCAAGTCTTCCTGATAGGCCTGTTTGAACAGCGCTTTGGCAGCGTCTTGCGCAAAGCTGGCCAGTGCATCGTCTCCGGCAAGCTGGGCGGTTTGGTCGATGAACCAAAAGGATTTCACCGAATGCGCAAAATCCGCATTTTCCATCGTGCCCGCTGGTGTGTCGAGCCTTGGGCGGATCAGACCTGTCGCCGAATCATAGAACTCATCTTTGATGAAATTCGCCGTTTGCAGCGCTTCTGCCAAAAACCCGGCCTTGTCTGCCAGCGGTGCGTTTGCGGCCAGAAGGGTCTTGTAAGAGTTTAGCTGGTCGAGGTGAAACGCAATCCGGTTTGCCGGGTCCGTGTAGATCGGGCGCGAGCTGTACCCGCCGGTCGCTGGATCGCGATAGCTCGCGGTGATGGCCGTTTCGACAGGTTTGATCCGGTCGTAAATCACTTCATCACCCGTCAGGTAATACAGAAAGCTGGCCCCTAGCAGACCGTAGGCTTGCTTTTGGCTGTTAAACACACCGGAGACAGTGCCAGTGTTCACATTGTGGACTTCGTGGAACAGTCCTGTGTCAGCGTCGTGGAACGTGTCCCATTGGTAGTCGAGCCCAGCCTTGGCGAGGTCGAGATAGGTTTTCTGCCCCGTCATGTGAAAGGCAATGGCATAGGAAAAGACCTGCCGCGCTTGTCCGACGAGAGTTTGCTGCGGGTTCGATGCAAGCGAGGCGCTAACACCACTGCACGAAACACCAGCAACCGGTGCGCTACCATCATTGCACAGGTTGCCCGCGAAGCTGCCTGCCGGAGTTCCGGCCGCATATGGATCATCCCAGAACGGCAGCAGATCGTTTGTTAGGTGGGTTTTCCAGCGCTCAGCGTTTGGTTCGGCCAGAGCCGCGGTGGCAATTGTCAGTGCGAAAAACAGTCCGGCGCCAAAAATCTTCATCTCAAGAGCCTTTTATTGAATACCGATCACCCCGAAGGCGTTGGCACAATCACCGCCTGCGGCCCGGTTCCAACTACCATGGTCCACCAGATCTTGCCATTGTCTTCCTGGAACCAAGAGAACCCCATGCGCTCCGCGACCGGATCAAGGATGATGCGGCGCGTGTCGGGTTGTTCCATCCACGCGGCGAGGGTTTCCAACTCTGTCTCGTAGGTTTCCGAGATATTCTCGCCGACAAGCCGCCCGTCAAAGCCCACGCGGCTCACCCGGTCAATAGGAGACGAGCCGTCAGAGCCGAAATGCCAAGGGCGGTTCTGGATTGACATGTCACGCGCATGCGTTGCGGCGGCGGCGTTCAGTTTTGCATCGAAGGTCAGGGCAGGCTGGCCAGAGGCTTGGCGCAGAGCATTGACCGAATCGAGCATCCGGAACTGGATCTTCGCGGTATCGCCCCGCCCAATTTTGTAGAGTTTCGGCAAAGGTTTCCCATCGCCGCCCAGTTGCGGCGCAGCGGGCACGCAGGCGGACAGGAGAATCGCAAAGGCGGATAAAATGGTCAGGATGCGGATCATGGCGCTTCAAGCTCCGGGACAGTCGTTACGTTTTGACTACATTGGCCCGCGTTGCATTACAAACGCACATATAGACCGTAGGCCCGTCTCACACCGGTTTGATTTGCAACTGCGTCTTTCCGGCAATAATCCTAGGGTCAAACACACAAATGCGTGACTTATAGGAGTTACCCATGACCAATAGCCGATTTACTCATTCCACGCGCCGGGGTTTTCTGGCCGGAAGCGCCAGCCTTTTGGCTGCTCCGGTTTTGGCGCAATCCACCGATGCGTTTGATCAAACCACCGAGGTGGAGCGGGACTTGAACGAGGCGGTGCGCCGCAACATCTCTAGCTTCCGCACACTGGATTGGCAGCCTTACTTCGACAATCTGAAAGGTGGCGCGATCCTTGTCGATATCGACAGCCGCGCGGTTCACTACTGGAACGAAGAGCAGTCGGTGTACAAACTCTACCCCTCCAGCGTGCCACTGACCGAAGAGTTGACCCGCCGTGGCCGCACGAATGTTGTGCTGAAAGACCCCAGCCCAAGCTGGCGTCCGACCCCGTCGATGAAAGAACGGAACCCGGATTGGCCGGACTTTATCGGCCCCGGCCCGGAAAATCCGCTGGGCACGCGGTCACTGCATCTGAGTTGGACTTACTACCGAATCCACGGCACCCACGACACGCGGAAAATCGGACGCCGCTCGTCCAATGGATGCATCGGACTGTACAACCAACACATCGAAGAATTGTACGAAATGGCCAATGTCGGCACCCAAGTGTTGCTAATTTGACGACAATAAGTCGATGACGGTATTTGGCCGCTCAAACCCATTTGCAATTGCCTTTGATAGCTGCTTAGACAAGGGTCACGAGGTAAGTCTTGGGTGCGTGCTGAATAATTTGGTGCGCTCTTACTGGAGGTTAATATGAAAAAACTCGTTCTCGCAGCCGCGTTCGCAGGTGCAGCGTCCACAGCTTTTGCTGGTGGTACTAATGATCCGATCATCGAAGCTCCGGTGATCGTAGAAGAAGCAGCCGGTTCTTCCGGTGGCATCATTCTTCCGCTGATCCTGCTGGCCGTTGCTCTGGCAGCAGTCGCAGACTAAGCGATACGCGCTTTCGCAATTGGAAAAGGCGGTACCTTTCGGTGCCGCCTTTCTCATTTGTAATGTGACCTTTAGGCGAAGGCCGTAGGGCGGGGTTCACCCCGCCGCCCGGTTCAATCGAGCCAGCCCGCCAAATTCTCTTCGATCACCGCAGACAGCGCTTTGATATGGGCGTCATCATCGTTGAGACAGGGGATATAGGTGAAGTGCTCACCGCCGGCCTCTTCGAAGCTCTCTTTGATCTCTTCGTTGATCTCTTCCAGCGTTTCGATGCAATCGGCTGAGAAGGCCGGGGCGCAGACGGCGATGTTCTTTTGACCGTTCTCTGCCAGCCGCGCGACATGTTCGACGGTATAGGGTTTCAGCCACTCTTCCGGGCCGAATCGCGATTGGAAGGGGGTGGTGATATCGAGGTCGGACCAGCCCAG
>CAZPXE010000166.1:0-7048 GCA_964590545.1 uncultured Rhodobacterales bacterium
TATGATGCTTTCAGATGAAGACCCCTATGACGCGCTGGCCTCAGGGACCGCCGCGCCCCGCCAGCAATTGCGCTTGGTGACGTAGACAAACGCAAGCCGTGGCCAGCGCAGGACCGGGGGTTGGCACATCCAACCTAAATTCGGCGCGACTTATATCTGTTGCGATAGCGCGGCGAAACGATGGCGCGCCCAGCATCCTCAATGCGCCAGCCCGCGGGGCCGGTATCGTCCATTGCCCCTCGCACCAATGACGGCCCAACGAATGATCGCTGGCCCCCGCGCCTTCAGCTTGCCCCCGTGGCCCTTTGGTGTTTCGAATTTCGGGGCAAATCACCTGTTCCGAGTGTTTCGGTTGTCGGGGCAACACCGCGTCACATAGGCAACAGTTGCGTCCGCTCACCACATGACCACAACCCCTAGCGGTAGATTTTCCCAAACAAACCCGCTAACTTAACCGACAAAGCAGACCGGAAAACCGGCTGAATTGAGGCAGACATACAAGGTCGAGGAGACCGAGCAGTGAGTTCCATCATCACAAAATGGGCGCGACCCGTAGCGTTCCTATCTGCATTCGCCGTATTGGCATCGTGCGGGCTTCCGCAGGTTGGCCCCAACAAACGGCAGATTTTCTCAGGCTCCGTGCAGCAAGAGGGCGACGCCTTCATCGTCTCGGTCAATGACCGCGTCACGCGCGCCACGGCGGTCACCCCGGCCCTTGGCTTCTCGAAATCCTTCTTGAACGCAGGCGCATTGGCCTCTGATACGATCCGTCCCGGCGACACGCTGGGCCTGACGATCTGGGAAAACGTGGAACAAGGTCTGCTGGCCGGCGCTGGCGCGAATGCCGCCGTGCTGGAAGAGGTGCAGGTCGACGGCTCCGGCTTCATCTTCGTGCCCTACGCAGGCCGCATCCGCGCCGCCGGGAACAGCCCCGAAGGCATCCGTCGCATCATCACCGCCAAGCTCGAAGAGCAAACACCTGATCCGCAAGTGCAGGTGCGTCGCCTCGCGGGCGATGGATCTACCGTGACGCTATTGGGCGCGGTGGGCGGTCAGGGCGTCTATGCGATTGAACGCCCCACCCGCACGCTCGCCTCCATGCTGGCGCGCGCAGGCGGGGTGGCGATCCAGCCCGAAATCGCGCAAGTCACCGTGATCCGGGGCCAGCATCAGGGCAAAATCTGGTTCGAAGACCTCTATGACAACCCTGCACTCGACATCGCCCTGCGCGGCGGCGACCGGATTTTGGTCGAAGAAGACAGCCGCTCTTTTACCGCCCTTGGCGCGACGGGCGGACAAGCCCGCGTGCCCTTCGACACGCAAAATCTGTCGGCGCTTGAAGCCATCGCCCAAGTGGGCGGGCTGAACCCCTCCACCGCCGACCCCACGGGCGTCTTCGTCTTCCGCAATGAACCGGCTGAGATTGCAGGCCAGGTACTGGGCCGCGATGATTTGGTGGGCGAGCAGCGTCTGGTCTATGTGCTCGACCTGACCCGGCCCAATGGCATGTTCATGGCCCGCGATTTCGTTATCCGCGACGGTGACACGCTGTACGTGACCGAAGCGCCGTTCACCCAGTGGAACAAGACGATTGCCGCGCTGACCGGTTCGGCTCAGTCGATCAACGCGCTGAACACGCTTGCCGGACAATAACCTTGGTGAACACGAATGATGAGGCCGCCGGAGAGGATGCTCCCCGGCGGCTTTACGTTTTCAATGGCGGGTTTCTGACCCAAAGCCGCGTCAAGCGCATCCTGTCGCTAACGGGCTATTCGGTGACCCTTGGAAAACCCGGCGCGGATGATGTGATCGGCCTCTGGGGCATGTCGCCCACCGCCCACCGGGGCGAGGCTGTCTCCGAGCGCACTGGCGCGGGCGTTCTACGGGTCGAGGACGCATGGCTGCGCTCGCTTTTTCCCGGCCGCGCAGGCAAATCGCCCCCCATCGGGCTGCTGCTCGACCGCTCCGGCGTGCATTTTGACCCCTCCTCCCCCTCGGATCTGGAAGTGCTGCTCGCCACGCATCCGCTGGACGACACCGCCCTGCTGAACCGCGCGCGCGGTGGGATTGCGCGGCTGATCGAGGCGGGGCTGACGAAATACACCGCCTATGACCCGGACCTATTGCCGCCCAAGCCCGGCTATGTGTTGGTGATTGACCAAACGCAGGGCGATGCCTCGGTCACGGCCTCCGACGCGGACCGCAACCGCTTTCTGGAAATGCTCTACTACGCGCAAGAAGAGCATCCCGGCGCGCCAGTTTACATCAAGACGCACCCCGAAACCGCAGGGGGTCACCGCGCGGGCTATTTCGAGGAGGGCGATGCCACAGGCCGGGTACAGTTCTTGTCCGAGCCGATGAACCCGTGGCCATTGTTCGAAGGGGCCATCGCGGTCTACACCGTCTCGTCCCAGATGGGGTTCGAGGCGATTTTCGCGGGCCACAAGCCGCGCGTGTTCGGCCAGCCCTTCTATGCCGGATGGGGCCTGACGGCCGATGAATTCCCGGTGCAGCGCCGCCAGCGCGCCCTGACCCGCGCGCAGCTTTTTGCCGGCGCGATGCTGCTTTATCCCACTTGGTACGACCCCAACCGCGACCGTTTGGGCAGCTATGAAGACACCGCCGAGGCGCTGTTCGAAGAAACCCGCGCATGGCGCGCCGACCGCCACGGCTGGGTCGCGTCCGAAATGCGTCTGTGGAAACGCGGCCCGCTGAACAGGGCCTTCGGGCAGCATAAGCCGATGATCTTCGAGGATGATCCCGCCAAAGCGCGCGAGACCGGGCGCCCATGGATGGTCTGGGCCAGCAAAGCCACCATCGGCCACCGCGATGCGGTGCGGGTCGAGGACGGGTTCCTCCGCTCGCGCGGGCTTGGGGCAGAATTGGTGCCGCCGATGTCGCTGGTGACGGATGATCTGGGGATTTACTACGACCCCGCGCAACCCTCGCGGCTGGAAGCGCTGATTGAAGCGCGCGCCACGCTGCGCCCCGATCAGATGCGCCGCGCGCAGGCGCTGATCCGGGCGCTGAACGCCGCCGATCTGAGCAAATACAATGTGGGCGAGGCGGTGCCTGACTTGCCCGACGGCCAGCGCATTCTGGTGCCGGGGCAGGTCGAAGACGATGCGTCGATCACCACAGGCACCTGTGCCGTGCAGACCAACCGCGCGTTGCTGGAAGCGGCGCGCGAGGCCAATCCCGACGCCGCCTTGATCTACAAACCCCACCCCGATGTGGAAGCGGGCCTGCGCCCCGGCGCGGTGGAGGCCGAGGGGCTGGCCGATGTCGTGCTGCGCGGCGTGGATGTCGCCCCGTTGCTGCGGCAGGTGAATGCAGTCTGGACGATGACGTCGCTCGCCGGGTTCGAAGCGCTGCTGCGGGGGGTCTCGGTGACGACGCTCGGTGCGCCGTTTTATGCGGGCTGGGGGTTGACCAATGACCTCGGCGACGTGCCGCCGCGCCGCCGCCATGACGTGCCGCTTGAAGGGTTGGTGCATGCGACGCTTATCGACTACCCGCGCTACTTCGATCCGGTGACAGGCCGCCCCTGCCCCGTGGAAATCATCGTGGAACGGCTGGCCTCCGGCGCGGCAGTGCCTCGCGCGCCGGGCAACCGGCTGCTGGCGAAACTGCAAGGGCTACTGAGCAGCTATGCGGGGCTGTGGCGGCGGGGGTAGCACCTGTTCTTCAGCGCCCGGGCACGGAATCAAGGCGGAGCCGCCGTGCCAAAGTCAGACCGCCCCCCGGGCTGGCTTTTTGGTTGAACTTGGCGCTTCACAATATCGTCGAGCTACCATGGCGGCCATAAACCAAGCAGGACCTTAGGTTCCCAACGCCACCCCGCGGTCTGGTTTTGGCACGTCTACGGTCGGTACATGCCTTCTACCCAGCAGGCGCTTTCCACACATGGAGCACATCGTCGCCCACGCGCCGCACCTCGTCCAACGCAAACCGCTGTGCCCCGGCCAGATCACCCAGCCCAAGCGCGCCGATATTGGGCAGGCCCTCGGCCCCAATCGCCAGCCCGGCCGTGAAGCCCACCAGCCGATCCACCAGCCGCGCATCCAGCAGCGAAGCCGCGAGTTGCCCGCCACCTTCGCAAAACACCCGCGTCAGCCCTTCTGAGCCAAGCCGCTGAAGCACGTCGCCCATATCAAGCTGCCCGCCGCGCGCGTCGCATTCGATCAACCGCGCGCCAAGGCCCTCCCATGTGCGCTTCAACTCCGCATCGGCATCGCGCCCGTGACAGATCCAAACGGGCACCTCGGCTGCGCTTGCCGCCAGCTTGCCCATCAGCGGCAGGTCCAGCCGTCGCGAGGCCACAACCCGTACCGGCTGACGATCCACCCCAAGGCCACGCACGGTCAGCGACGGGTCATCCTTCCGCGCCGTACCGCCACCGACCAGCACCGCATCATGGCGCGCGCGCATCATGTGCACCGCGCGACGCGCCTGCGGGCCGGTGATCCACTGGCTTTGGCCCGATCCGGTGGCAATCCGCCCATCAAAGGAATTGGCCAGCTTCAATGTCACCAAAGGCCGCCCCGATCCTAACCGGGTGAAGAACCCGGCATGCTCGCGCGCGGCGTCCTCTCCGCAAAGACCAACCTGAACGTCGATGCCAGCGTCGCGCAAAATTTCTATCCCGCGCCCTGCGACCCGCGTGTCGGGGTCGGTGCAGGCGATCACCACCCGCGCCACACCCGATGCCACCAACGCCTCGGCGCAGGGGCCGGTTTGGCCAGTATGGGCACAAGGTTCCAGTGTGACATAAGCCGTTGCGCCGCGCGCCAACTCGCCCGCTTGCGCCAGCGCCACAGGTTCCGCATGGGGTCGCCCGCCATCCTGCGTCCAGCCACGGCCCACGACACGCCCGCCAGCCACGATCACGCAGCCCACGGCGGGGTTGGGCCAGACGCGACCCTGCCCGCGCCGCCCAAGGGACAGCGCGTGGCGCATGTGCCGCAGGTCGTCAGCCGCGCTCACGCCTCGTCAGGGGTGGTGTCGGGCCGCAGCTCTTGCACAAATTTATCGAAGTCATCGGCAGCCTGGAAGTTCTTGTAAACACTGGCAAATCGCACATATGCAACTGTGTCAATCCGGGCCAGAGCCTCCATCACAATCTCACCGATGGATTTGGAAGGGATATCCGTCTCGCCCATACTCTCGAGCCGCCGCACAAGGCCCGAGATCATCTGATCAATGCGCTCGGGGTCAATCGGGCGCTTCTGCATCGAGATGCGGATCGAGCGTTCCAGCTTGTCGCGGTCGAAATCTTCGCGCTTACCCGACGATTTGATCACCACCAGATCGCGCAGCTGCACCCGTTCATAGGTCGTAAACCGCCCACCACACGCGGGGCAGAAGCGGCGCCGCCGGATCGACACATGATCCTCCGCCGGGCGTGAATCCTTAACCTGAGTATCTATATTTCCGCAAAACGGGCAGCGCATGTCCTGTTGTCCCTCATCTTTGGTGCCTGCATGTGGGGTTGGACCGCCACTTATCCACAAGCTATAGAACAAAGCTCAAGTTTTGGGTAGATGGAAATTTGTGGCTCAAGCAACCAATGCTCTAACGCCATCGCGCCCCTTAGTCCGCCCGAAAATGCAGCGCCACTTTGCGCGTATGGGGCCGGGTGCGATGCTCGACCAGATAAATCCCTTGCCACGTTCCCAGAACCATCCGCCCCGCCTGCACCGGGATCGACAGGCTGACAGGCATCAGCGCGGCTTTGATATGGGCGGGCATATCGTCAGGGCCTTCATAGGTGTGGCGCAGATAGGCCATCGAAGGATGATCAGACGGTGGCACCAGCCGTTCGAAAAAGGCGCGCAGGTCGGTTTGCACCTCGGGATCCGCATTTTCCTGAATGAGGAGCGAGCATGACGTATGCTGCACCAGCAGCGTCAACAGCCCATCTTCGGACCCGGCTAGGAGCGCAGCGATTTTGCCCGTGATCTCATAAAGGCCGGGGCCCTGGGTGGCACATGTCAAAGTTGTTTGCACAGCGCCACCCTGCCGGTGGATTGCAGCTTGGGCAAGCCAGTCTTGCCGCCAGTGTCAGAATATTTTTGTGGAGTAGCGATCGCAAAATTGCCGCGCGTGACCAACCAAATAGCTTTGGCCAGCTTTGCTGACCCCTGCCGATAGGGCGGTAAACCCATTTTCCTGCGGCGCAGTGGTGAAGATAACGCCTTTGTAGCCAGCCGCACTGCGCGCGGGACCACGGGGGTTTTCCACCCAAATCCGCCCCTTGCGCACCCCGAGTGTATCATTGGCATACCGCGCCGCTGCGCACCACATATCAGGTGCGCCAGCCCCGCGGCGCTGGACCACCTCGAAGCTGTCACTGTCTACTGCATTTACGCGCAGTTGAGGGTCAGGAATGAAGTCCAGAAAGTTGGCCTGCGCGACCGTGGGAAGGCTTAGCGCCGCTGCGAAAAGGATTGTCTTGAGTGTCATGAGACTAATCTCCTCAGATTACTATCTGAGAGGTAAACACCCCAAGCAGCGATTCAATTCACACGTCGTTCACATTTTTTAGCGGTCGGGAATGGGCGCTGTGCAGACAGGTCAAAAAAGCCCATCGCCCTGTTCATCAATCAATTGCTTGGCCTTGCGGAGCGAGACGGTGCTCGCCTCTTCGGGATCGCTCATCGTGTCAGCGCGCACCAGCTTATGCTCTTTCATCTCGCCGCCCACCTCTTTGCGGATCATCGCCGAGACGCGGTATTGCCCCCCGTCTTTGACGGGACAGGGGGTGATTTCGAAGTCTTTGTAAAGTTCCGGCTCAGGCCCCTTGGGGCCGGAGCCACCACCGAACAGACGCGATAGCAATGACATCGCGCGCGCCGGTTACTGATCGAGGAAGCTACGCAGCTTCCGGCTCCGGCTGGGGTGCTTGAGCTTGCGCAGCGCTTTGGCTTCGATCTGACGAATACGTTCGCGCGTCACGGAGAATTGCTGGCCAACCTCTTCGAGCGTGTGGTCGGTGTTCATGCCGATCCCGAAGCGCATGCGCAGCACGCGCTCTTCGCGCGGGGTG
>CAZPXE010000167.1:0-7043 GCA_964590545.1 uncultured Rhodobacterales bacterium
GCTCTTGGCTCTTTGCGGACGCCTACCGCATTGCGAAAGCTCTGGTCTCGGTCATGAAAATGAACGTCGGGGCCGGCCAAAAACCGACCTGAACCCCTAAGCGTATTTTGCATCTGCATTCCATAGCACCCGCCATTCGTAGCTCCATTCTTCTAGGGTTGCAGCACACTTCAAAAAAAGACACGGTGCCGTCCAAAAGGCACCACACCCCAAAACGCAGAAAAGCCACCAATGCGTCTCCTCATTTCCTTTGCCGCCCTATTCCTTTCAGTCTTTCTGCTTCAACTGTCATCAGGAGGTGTTGGCCCTCTGGATGCGCTCTCAGGGCTGAAGCTGGATTTCAGCAAAGAACAAATAGGTCTGCTTGGCTCGGCCCATTTTTTAGGCTTTTTCATCGGATGCTGGTGGGCACCGCGCTTAATGGGCAGTGTCGGCCACAGTCGTGCATTTGCAGCTTTTACGGCGACGGGTGCGATCGGACTGATGGCGCATATGTTGGTGATCGACGCATATGCGTGGGCGCTGATGCGGATTGCTTCAGGGCTTTGCGTGGCGGGATGTTACACAGTCATCGAGGCCTGGCTACAAGCAAAAGTGACCAATGCATCGCGCGGTCGCACAATGGGGATTTACCGCATCGTCGACATGAGCGGAGCCCTTGCAGCCCAGCTATTGATCGGCGTTTTGGACCCAGCAAGCTATGTGTCTTACAACCTTCTAGCAATGTTGTGCTGCGCTGCGCTGATCCCGTTGACGTTGACCAAAGTTCAGCAACCTGCTGTCCCTGACGCCCCACGCCTGCGCCCCATGTTGGCCGTTACCCGGTCGCCACTTGCAGCTGCAGGCGTCATCGTTGCCGCCCTTTCAAGCGCATCATTCCGCATGGTCGGGCCAGTTTATGGTCAAGAGGTCGGCCTACAAGCCACCGAGATCGCCTACTTTCTTGCAGCCTTCGTCCTCGGCGGAGCAATCGCACAATACCCGACGGGCTGGTTGGCGGATAAATACGACCGTCGTTGGGTGCTGATCTGGCTTTCAGTTGCAGCAATCGCGAGCTCAATGTTGACGGCAACACTGACAGGTGGGGGTGCAATGACGGTCTATCTGATGGCAGGCCTGTTCGGGCTTACGACGTTCCCTATCTATTCGGTGGCCGCCGCCCACGCCCACGACTTTGCCCGCGACGATGAACGGGTTGAGCTGTCGGCCGCGTTGATGTTCTTCTTTGCCCTAGGGGCTATTGCTGCGCCCTACGTGGCGTCCTTGCTGATCGATACTTACGGGCCGCCTGCCCTATTTATCATGATCGCTGCGGGGCATTTAATTCTTGTATTCTTCGGTCTTTTGCGGATGCTGACACGCCCTGCACCTACCGAAAGGACGCGGTTCATCTATGCGCCAAGGACGTCGTTTGTGATTGGACGTTTGACACGGAAAGAACGGCACGCGAGGAAGTCAGACGACGGACCCTCGGCAATCAAGACTCAAGATTAAGCCCTTCACCGCAATCGATATCTTGCGTTTCTTCATCCTCAGCTTTGTAGCTAATTTTCTAGATCATCTTCCAGCGGCTAACAGTTATGTGCAATCTAGGTCCTCTTATTTACCAACAGATTCATGGAAAGGGCTGCCGCTTACCAAATTGCGAGATTGGCGATTTGGTCTATTGAACAAGGTCACGGCCGGCCAATTCCAGCCGTTCAGCTGATACTTCAGTTATTGCATCTGCGTTCCCGACAGCGGCCATTTGCGGTGGTTGCGAATTCTGCACCTCGCCGGGTTCCTTAAAGCTTCGTTGCTGACTCTGCAGCTGCACAGGCCCGGCACCGTTTCACCTCGCATGCAGTGTAGCAAAGACAAATAGCCCGATAATAGCCGCACATATTGCACTGAGCAGGACAGCTCCGGCAGCCACATCTTTGGCGCGTTTCACGAGCGGGTGGTAGTCGGGTGACACCAGATTACAGACATGTTCGATCGAGGTGTTTAAGGCCTCCGCGATCCAGACCAACGCGATGGCGATTGTTAGAAACATCCAATCCGTTTGTGACACGTCAAAAACAATACCCAGCACTATTACAATCACCGCGCTCCCTAGGTGAAGGCGGGCATTTGGTTCTGTTTCCAAGAGGGATTTCAGACCGCACATTGCAAACCCGAAACTGCGAATTCTGCCCCCCAGATATCCAGGAGAAGATTTAGAGCCGTGAAGCCTCCATCCAGAGGCCCCCTGCTGTTTTCCCAGCATAGCCCTTGCGGCCCACACAGGCAGTGACAAAAGAAGTGCAATAAATGTACAACAGACCATCCGCCTCCCTCCCTTTCAAACGACTTGTTTCAAGTTAAAGTGTGCTGGGCTATCGAGGCATAATCGCACCGCGAGTTCGCCCTTTTTATCGGCCTGAAAGCTGCGCGAAGTACTGGTGTTTCGATAAGTTTTGTAGGGTACTAGCCCTGCAAAAACCAGCGTCGTGGGAGGTGTATCTTCAGACTTATAAACGGAGCAATCAATTCCTTCCTCCCTTGCGACAGCCTTTGAGACAAGCACATCCGGATAGGGAGCCGATTTCAGATATGCTTTGTGTTGATTGAACTTTGGCGTCTCGATGATGGAACGGAAACCGTCGTGGCTGCCAAAATGGGCCATCAACTCGACTGCATGCGCCCAGATCGACGCATTTGGGCGATGTATAACGCCTTGATCGAGAACCGCTGGTGACGTTGCATCCAAAGCGGCAAGCAAGCGCTCGGATGTCGCTCGATCACCCATTTCACATGCCGCTGCTGCGCAAGCGGATAGCCCAGCTGCACGCGACAGACCATAATTACCCACATCCACAGGCCATATATTCCGAGTCCAGTCAGTTTTCTGCAATTGAGCCCAAAGATGCTGCGACACTTCTGGCATGCTTGCGTTTAGGAATAGACACGGAAAAGCTTGCATAACCGGTCCCCCCAACCCCACAGGCGCCAGCCCTGTAATGGAAGATCTGAATGGCACCAACCGCCCACGAAGATCTTGAAACTCAGCTTTCAAATCGCGTTCGAACCGCCCAGAAAATGAGCCCCATAAATTCTGATGGCGTATCGCGTCATTCCCCCGCACCCCTGCGACCGAGATGGCGTTACAAAGCGGATATATCCAGTTGGGTTCACTGGCGAGCAAACCAAACTCGGCGGACCTATATTGTGATGCGAGAAGGTTGGATATTCTTTGAAGGTCGTAGCGTTCTTCCCCTTTTCCAGGGACGTTCAGAGCAAGACTGGGCGGGGGACTTGCCTCATCGTAGCTGCGTACCTTTTCCCAAAGCGACATTTGTAGACCAATGAAGCCAGAGTACATGACATTGTCGCGGATCATCGGGTTTGTATTGCGCGACAGATGTCCCCAAAGGCTCTCATATTTCCAGTAATTCCAGATACGAGGATCCTGCTGCTTAAGAAGTAAATTTTGCTGGCTTTCGTGCTGATACCCTTTGAACGCCGGAAAAGCGCGCGCTTGAGCAAACGATAGAGCATAGGAGGCGAAATTTAGTTGATATCTCACAGCCGAAGTCTGGAACTGGTCGATCCAGTCGAAACCGTCGAAGTTCTCTACCGGCTGGAGTGCTCGGTCCCAGATCAGACGGAGTTTGGCAAGATCTTCGCGCGACAGGTTTTCCATTTCCTGCTGCTTTGCCGCTGCGGCTAATCTGGGAGCAGTGGTGTTGGTCGTATCTTGTCTTGGGATAATATGATCTCTTAAAACCAGTGCCCCGGTGAAGCATAAAAGAACAACCGCAACGCCTTCTGGATCCCATAAAAGAAGCGATGAAGGCTCGTGAATCGTAGCGGATAGAGCAGCCCCAATCCAAATCAGAGGCGGCAATATTACGTTGCCAGTTCCAAACCAAAGGATGAGCGACGAGATGAAGGCACCAAAGCTCAATAGAAACATCGCAGTTTGCCCAACTGCGAGATAACCTCCGCCAGGTATCATTAATCCGAAACTCAATACGTCACCCGCATGGCTTCTATCGAGCGAACCGACAGCCAGCGCAAGGATCAAGGTGAGCGCATATATACCTTTGGTTCTGATGCCCTTTGCCCGTGTTATCGGTCCAGCTGAAGATGCCAACAGCCAAGTTAGGTTGAGTTTGTCATGTAGGATACTTTGCATTGTAAAGTTAACTTTCAAAATTTTTATGCAGGTTTTGGCTTTGGTGAGGATTTTTTAAAAACGGAAGTCGTCGCGTCTTTGACCACCGCCTCAAGAACAGAGATGTAATCTGCAAACTCTTGCATCCCCTTGGCAGTCATTGTGCAAAAAGTAAGGGGCCTCTTTCCAAGGAAACTCTTGTCCACCTCTACGAAACCGGCCTCTTCAAGCACGGAGATGTGACGGCTCAGGTTCCCGTCAGAAAGGTCGCACAGTTGTTTGAGGTCCGAAAAAGAGAGCCCCTCACGATGGGCGCTTAAGGACGCCATTATCCCAAGGCGTGCTTTCTCGTGTAGTATTCGGTCAATGCCTTCATATGAATAACGGGCGGATTCACGATCAGACATGCGATTTTCTTTCTTTTGCCACCACAATTGCCATCAGGAACTGCCCGCCACCGAACGGCACCGCCATCGACCAGGGTGAAAGCCCGGTGCTATTGGCGGACAGGAGCATGGTTATTACGCCGGCCAGAAAATACCAGATTGCGACCAAGGCACCTCCGCTCGGAAGTCGTGGCCGCGCGGTAAATAACGCCATTGACAGCAACGTTGACCAAAGACCGGGCAGGATCCAGAGCGCCTCTGGTAGATGTTTAAACATGACCCAGCCAACAGCTATCCCCACGAGCCCAGATGGAAGAAAAACGTCAGCCGCGGCAGTAAGCTGTTCTTGGTGAAATCTAAGACCAAGACGTCTCGACCTGAAATATGCGACTGCAGCTAAGCAACCAACAGACAAAACCGCCAAGACTATCCAGAACCCGAAGAACCTAGAGGGCAAGTCCAGCTGGTTTGGCGATTGAGATTGAATAAAACCCCCAACAAGCGCGAGGCAACCAACGAAAGCGAGCGGGATCGGTTCAAATATATTTAGTTTCTGGGACTGAGAAATGCGCAGCTTGATCTCTGATAAATCCGCCGCTGCCTTTTGAATGTCTACCATGGGAAATCGAATCCATACAAATAACTTTGCAATACAAAGTATATGCCGGTGATGTATGAGTCAATCTCAATGAATTGTCGTCAGATATCGAACAGAAAGTCTTCGTCACGCCCGGCCAAATGCGGACTTTCGCACTAACCTGTCAGTTCCTGCGGTCGCAGCCAGAATAGCGGACATCATGGCTTGGAACTTTGCTGTTCTTTCAGAGCCTGAGCCAAGGCCGATCCGAGTGCACCTTGGCTGTCTGATGCCTTGGGTTCGGCTTTAGCCTGTGCCTTCCCACTGGGTCGTGGCTTTGGCGCTGATCGTTTATTCGGCGACGGTTCAGCGCTGTTGTCCTTGCGCATGGTCAGCCCAATCCGTTTGCGGGGGACGTCGACTTCTGTGACGCGCACGCGCACTACGTCTCCCGCCTTCACAACCTCATGTGGGTCTTTTACGAACCGGTCCGCGAGCTGGCTTACATGCACCAAGCCATCTTGATGCACACCGATGTCAACAAAAGCGCCAAAGGCCGCGACGTTGGTCACAGTGCCCTCTAGCGACATGCCCGACTTAAGGTCGCCAATGCTGTCGATACCGTCCGCAAAAGTAGCAGTCTTAAAAGCCGGCCGCGGATCGCGCCCCGGTTTTTCCAATTCTGACAGGATATCGCGGACGGTTGGCAGACCAAAACTGTCATCAACAAATTGCTCGGCGCGTAGTCCGGTGAACGCACTGCTATTGCCCATGATCTCGCGAACATCGCGACCACAGGCCTGAACGATCTTACGCGCAACGCCGTAAGCCTCAGGATGGACAGACGATGCGTCGAGGGGTTCTTTGCCATCTGCAATCCGTAAGAACCCGGCACATTGCTCATAGGCCTTCGGCCCCAAACCAGCCACTTTCAACAGCCCCTTGCGGCTGACAAAAGCTCCATTCGCATCGCGGTGCGCCACAATATTTTGCGCAATTGACGGCCCAAGCCCAGCTATATGTGACAGCAACGGCGCAGACGCCATGTTCAGATCAACGCCCACAGCATTCACTGCATCCTCCACAACTGCCGCAAGAGATTGAGCAAGCTGACGCTGATCCACATCGTGCTGATATTGGCCGACACCGATCGCTTGCGGTTCGATCTTGACCAATTCTGCCAGCGGGTCTTGCAGACGTCGCGCAATGGACACCGCACCGCGGATCGAAACATCTAAATCAGGAAATTCCAGCGATGCCAGTTCGGAGGCTGAGTAGACGGATGCACCCGCTTCAGAAACGATCACAGGCGTTGGACGCGCAACGCCAGTCGGCAGGCGCTTGACTACATCGCCAACCAATCTCTCTGATTCACGACTGGCGGTGCCATTGCCAATGGCAATCAGAGCGACGGCGTGTTTTTTGATCAAATGAAGCAAGGTTTCTTCTGCGCCTCGCAAATCATTGCGCGGCTGAAACGGGTAGATCGTAGCACTGTCTAAAAGCTTGCCAGTCTCATCGACAACAGCGATCTTGCAGCCCGTGCGTATACCAGGATCAAGCCCGAGCGTCGCCCGCGCTCCTGCTGGCGCTGCGAGGAGGAGGTCCCGCAAATTTCGGGCAAACACCTCAATGGCCGTCGCATGAGACCTGCGGCGCAAGTCAGCCAGCAGCTCCAGAAACATCGAAAGGCTCAGCTTGATCCGCCATGCCCACGCTGCAGCTTCGCGCAGCCATATGTCTCCGGGGGATTGCCCCGTAATTCCGATTTCAGCGCGGACAATCGAAAGGATCCGTTCCAAACAGTCATCATCAGCAGGTCGGATGTCGACGGTCACGATCTCTTCTTTTGACGCACGCAGAATAGCGAGCGCACGATGAGACGGGATCGTGGCCCACTTCTCCGAATGCGCGAAGTAATCAGAGAACTTTGCCCCATCCT